>NZ_QNRG01000004.1:0-268287 GCF_003315015.1 Micrococcus sp. KT16
CCCACCTACGCGCCCGTGGGATCAAAGCGGTCATCCCCGAACCGGCCGACCAGCAGGGCCACCGCAGACGGCGCGGTGCCCGCGGCGGGCGCCCCATTGGCCTCGACGCGGCCGCCTACAAGGGCCGCAACGTCATCGAGCGCCAGTACGCGCACCTGAAGCAGTGGCGGGGCCTGGCGACCCGGTATGACAAGTACGCGATCATCTACAGGGCCGCTGTGGTCCTGAATGCTGTGATCGCATGGTCCAAACGATTGTCAGACATGCCCTAGCCGTCGGGCCGCGCTGGGGATTCGCCAGACCAACCAGCGCCATGGTGGCACCCACGGCCACCTACCCACGGCGTCCCCTTGTCCACAGATCTTGTCCACATATCAACATCGACGATAGCCGCTAACCACTGCTGACTCCGCAAAGTGCCAGCTCACATGCTTGTCTTTGTATACATTGGGGGCGTGCGGCCGCCCCTCTTCGCCGGACTCTCTCCTACTCCGTACACAGGAATGCACAGTAGAACTGTCCTTCTGGCGCCGCCGTTCGGCCCCTCCAACTCAGACGAATCACAGCAGCCCACCATCGCCGCTGACGTCTGCTCTCGCACACGCTGACGGCAGACCGGCCGCGTGCCTCGCGGCGACACCACGGCCCGTGCTCCGCTCTGGCCCCGATTCCCTGCACGTCACCGACGGCGAGGAGGTCTGACCGTGGGGGAGAGGGGGCACCCAGTCACAGCACCCGGCCTGCTCGCTGGCTGCATCCTCGAGGCTGCAGCGCACCCGGGTGAAGGAGGAGGGACGGATTATACCCTGCACGGCCGCGCCCGGCGGCCAGGACGTTCCCCACGCGTCGCGCAGCCCTCGCGGAGCACTTCAACGCAGCGTGCACCGCCGGCCCCCACACAGCCGCCGTCTCCGCCCCGCCGCCATGCCGTTCACCCCGTGAGTTCGTGCGTCGCCGCCCGCGGCTGCACCCAGGCCTCGCGACAGGTGCGCCTGGCCGGCGGCGGAGGCGCCGGCCCAGCGGAAGAGAGGGGAGCGGGACAGATGGGAGCGGTCCACCACGGGCACCCCTCCCCATCGTCCCGCCGCGGCGGCACCACGCTCGCACCCTCAGAGAAGGTCGTTTCACGTGAAACACGAACTTCCGATATGCCCAGCGTTTCCGCTTGTCTTTTCACCCCCCATCTTCCGGGCCACGCTCACTCACGACGAAGCCCGCCGGGGGATCGCTCCCTCCGGCGGGCTTCGTCGTCGTCAGCAGCGCCATCCGGCGACCGCAGCAGCGGGTCGCCTGCGCTTCAGCCCTTCACGGCCGGGGCACCGCGGCCGGCGATCTCCGCGGCCGCCTCCCGGTACGCCACGGCGCCGGCCGAGGTCGGGTCGTAGGTCAGCACCGTCTGCTGATAGCTGGGGGCCTCGGAGATGCGGACGTTGCGGGGGATCGCGGTGTTCAGCAGCTGCTCCGGGAAGTGCGTCCGGACCTCCTCCGCCACCTGCACGGCGAGGTTGGTCCGCGCGTCGAACATCGTCAGCAGGATGGTGCTCACCTGGAGGCGCGGGTTCAGGTGTTTCTGGATCATCTGCACGTTCTTGAGCAGCTGCGAGAGGCCCTCGAGGGCGTAGTACTCGGCCTGGATCGGGATGAGCACCTCCTCGGCCGCCACGAACGCGTTGACCGTCAGCAGGCCCAGGGACGGCGGGCAGTCGATGAACACGTAGTCCAGCCGCTCCTGCCCGACCTCCTCGCGCCAGGCGGTGTACGCCTCGAGCGCCCGCGACAGTCGCTGTTCGCGGGCCACCAGGGAGACCAGCTCGATCTCGGCACCGGCCAGGTCGATGGTCGCGGGCACCACCTGAAGGCCATCTACGTCCGGGGCGTCCTGCACGACGTCCTGGATCTCCATCTCGCCCAGGAGCACGTCGTACACGGAGGCCACGTCTCCGGTGTGGGGGATGTTCAGCGCGGTGGACGCATTGCCCTGCGGGTCGATGTCGACCACCATCACCCGCATGCCCGCGCGGGCGAGGGCCGCGGCCAGGTTGACCGTCGTCGTCGTCTTGCCGACGCCGCCCTTCTGATTGGACGTCGTGAACACGCGGGTGCGGTCGGGGCGCGTCAGACGGCGACGCTGGAGCCGCGCGGGCTCCTCGACGTCGGCGCCGCCCTTCTCGGCGGTCCGGCCGGTCCACTTCTGGCGCAGGGCCCTCCAGGCCCCACCCCGGCTCTCCTGCTCCTGCGCCATGCGGCTCTACCTCCTGGGTCGCGGGTGTGCGGATCTGCTGCCGCCCGGCCCGTCCCGTCCCGGTGGGGGAGGGGTCAGCGGGGACGCGCGCTGACGCGCACGACGGTGGTGGTCTCGGGCAGCAGGCCCTCGCCCACCGTGAGGATCTCGGGCTCGGCACCACCATACTTGCGCAGGACCTTGCGGGCGGCGGCGATCTCGTCGGCCGCGGAGCGGCCCTTGATGGCCAGCAGCTCCCCGGCGCCCTGCAGCATCGGCATGGTCAGCGGCACGAGGGTCTTCAGCGCGGACACGGCGCGGGCGGTCACGACGTCGACGTCGAGGTTCCCGGAGACCTGCTCGGCGCGGCCGCGGATCACGTCCACGTTCTCCAGGCCGAGGTCGGCGACCACCATGTCCAGCCACTCCACGCGCCGCTCGAGCGGCTCGATGAGCAGGAACTGGCAGTCGGGGCGCGCGAGCGCGAGGCACAGGCCGGGCAGGCCCGCGCCGGAGCCGACGTCGGCCACGAGCGCGCCCTGCGGGAGGAGCTCCTCGACCACGGCGCAGTTCAGGACGTGGCGCTCCCAGAGACGGGGTGCCTCGCGCGGGCCGATCAGGCCCCACTCGATGCCGGTGTCCGCCAGGTGGGCCACGTACGCCTCGGCCCGGGGGAGGGCCTCGCCGAACAGCTCGACGGCGGCCGGCCGCAGCGCGTCGGTCAGCGGCGGCGCCGGCTGCCCCACGGGCGCGGGGCGGTCGCCCCGGTCCTGCGGATCCAGCCCGGGGCGCCGCTCGTAGGCCGAGCCCCGCTCAGTCATCGGCGGAGATGACCACGTGGCGGCGGGCGCCCTCGCCCTCCGACTCCGAGGTCAGGCCGGCGTCCGCGACGACGTCGTGGACGATCTTGCGCTCGTACGCGCCCATGGGCTCGAGGTGCACGGGACCCTCGCCGACGCGGACGCGCTCGACGGCCGCCTGGGCGGCGGTGCGCAGGGCGACGTTTCGGCGCTCCCGGTGCCCGCAGACGTCCAGGATCAGCCGGGAGCGGTGCCCCGTGGCGGCGAGCACGGCCAGCCGGACGAGCTCCTGCAGGGCCTCCAGGGTGCGGCCGTCGGGGCCGACGAGGCCGTCCAGGCGCTCGTCGTGGTCCTCGGAGACGACGGACACGTACGTGCGCCCGTCGCGGACCTCGATGTCGATGTCCCCGTCCAGGTCCGCGATGTCGAGCAGCTCCTCGACGTAGTCCGCGGCGACGTCGCCCTCCTGCTCGAGGCGGCGCACCGCCTCCGAGACGGCGGCATCGTCCTGCTCCGCGACGCGAGAGCCCTGGCCCGCGGGGGTCTCGACGACGGCGTCCTCGGCCTCGGGGGCCGGGGTCACGTTCTCGGCGGACATGCTCACTTCCTCCTGCGGTTCTTGCGCTGGGGCTGGACGCGCTGACCCGACTGGCGGACGACCTCACCGTTCAGCACGGCACCGCCGCGGCCCGCCTGGGTGTGCGCGGACGAGGGCGTGGCCTCGGCGTTCGACACCTTCTGGCCCACGGGGGGCAGGCCCTTGGCGGCGCGGCGCTCGTTGAGCTCCTTCTCGGCGAGGGAGCCCGGGGTCGGGTTGTTGCGGATGATCCACCACTGCTGGCCGACGGCCCAGAAGTTGGAGTAGGTCCAGTACAGGAGCACGCCGATGGGGAAGTTGATGCCGCCGATGCCGAAGATCAGGGGCATGGCGTAGAGCATGATCTGCTGCGTCTGCATCATCGGGCCGGAGAGGGCCTGCTGCGTCATGTTCTTCGTCATGAGCATCTTCTGCATGAAGAACATCGAGCCCGACATCAGCAGGATCAGCACGATCGCCGTGACGATCACGGGCGTGCTGCCCGGCGCGCCGAGCGAGTTCATGAAGGTGTCCGACATGCGGGCGCCGAAGATCGTGGAGCCCTCGAAGGAGCGGATCTGGTCCGCGGACAGGGCGTCCATGGCCTCGCCGCGCTCGGCCGCGCCGCGCGCTCCGAGCAGCACCTGGTAGAGCGCGAAGAAGAACGGCATCTGGATCAGCAGCGGCAGGCACGCGGCGAACGGGTTCGCCTTGTGCTCCTTCATGAGCGCCTGCTGCTCCATGGCCATGGCCTGGCGGGAGAGCTGGTCCTTCTTGCCCTTGTACTTGGCCTGCAGCTTCTGCAGCTCGGGCTGGATGGCCTGCATGGCGCGCTGCGCCTTGATCTGCTTGACGAACAGCGGGATCAGCAGGGTGCGGATGAGCACCACCAGCAGGAGGATGGACAGGGCCCACGTCCAGCCGGAGTCCGCGGGCAGGCCCGCGAACTCCAGGATGCTGTGGAACGCCCCGAGCAGCCAGGACATCAGCCAGCGGAACGGGGAGAGGATGGCTTCGAACATGGGGGTCAATCCTCCTGCGGGAGATCAGGTGGGATGGGAGGGTGGTTCAGGGCGAGGATGCGCGGCTGCCGGCCCGGCGGCCAGCGTCGGTGCCCGGGCGGGACCGGGTCCACGCCGCCGTCGTTCCAGGGATGGCACCGGCCGATGCGCCGCGCGGCGAGCCACGACCCCTTCACCGCGCCGTGCACGTGCACGGCCTCCAGCCCGTAGGCGGAGCAGCTGGGGAAGAACCGGCACACGGGTCCGTACAGCGGGGAGACCACGGCCCGATAGACCGTGAGCAGGCCCGCCAGCAGGGCGGACGGCAGCGCGCGCAGCGGCCCCCACTCACGGGAGGGCTCGAGCACGACGAAGGGCGAGGGCGTGACGGTCATCTACGCGTGCTCCGAGGCGGCGGGCAGGTGCGGCTTCAGGGCCTTGCCGAGCGCGCCGACGGTCTCGCGGCGCAGCAGCGCGTAGTCCGCCTCGGCGGCGGCCGGCAGCGCGCGGACCTGCACCAGAACCGGCAGGTCGCGCAGCGGGGGCAGGCGCATCTGATCCGCGACGACGGCGCGCAGCCGCCGCTTCACCCGGTTGCGGGTCACCGCGTTCCCCACGGCCTTGGACACGACGAACCCGGCCCGCGGCCGAGGGGCGCTCGGCGACGTGGACCGGGTCTGATCGGGGTCCGTGGCGACGCTCACCACGACGGTGCGCCGACCCGCGCGGGTGCCGGTGCGACCGAGGTGACGGAACTCCGCGGGCGTGCGGACGCGACGGTCACGGGGCAGCACGGGGCGCGCCGTCCCTGGACCGAGGTCCTCAGGCGGACAGCTCGGCGCGGTTCTTGCCGCGGCGAGCGGACAGGATGGCGCGGCCGGCGCGGGTGCGCATGCGGGCACGGAAGCCGTGCTTGCGGGCACGACGGCGGTTGTTGGGCTGGAACGTGCGCTTGGTCACTGTGATCTCTCCACGACGTGTTGTGTGCCTTCGACCGTCGACCTGAGCAGGTGGACCAGGGGGAAGGACCGGTGAGGCTCTGACATGAAATCCCCGGCGGGCACGATCAACCGACACCCGGGGGACCAGACAACTCTAGTGGCCGGGGTACGCAGGGGTCAAACGGGTGCGCGCGGATCCCGGACGCCCGTGGGCGCCCGGGACGGTCGTCCACAGGATGATAGGGGTTGTCCACCGTCTGTGCACAACCCTGTGGACAACCGTTAGACTCCGAGCACCGTCGTCCGTCTCGCGCAGCCGCCCCCGTCCTCGGGGACGTCTGCCCCAGGAAAGGAAGCCTCCGTGGTGGCAGACCAGGCCGTGCTCAGCTCGTGGCGCTCCGTCGTGGGCTCCCTCGAGGACGACGCGCGGGTCAGCGCCCGCCTCATGGGCTTCGTCTACCTGGCCCAGCCGCAGGGCCTCATCGGCAACACGCTCCTGCTGGCCGTGCCGAACGAGACCACCCGCGAGACGCTCCAGGGCACCCAGGTGGCCGACGCCCTCACGGACGCACTGACCAAGGAGTTCCGCGAGGAGATCCTGCTGGCCATCTCGATCGACGCGAACCTGCAGCCGCCGCGGACCCCCTCGTCCGAGGCCCGCCGCTCCTCCCTCGCGGGCGGACCGGCCGCCGCCGCGGTGCCGGACGTCGAGCTGCCCCCGGCTGCGACCGCCGCCACCTCCCGCCGCGCCGTCGCCGAGGAGCTGCCGGGCTTCCGCATCGAGCCGCCGGCCGACGTCGCGCCCGCTGCGACCGCGGCCCCGAGCGGGAACGGCAAGCCGACCCCCGCGCCGCCGTCGACGTCCGCGGAGACCAGCCGCCTCAACGACCGCTACCACTTCGAGACGTTCGTGATCGGCTCGTCCAACCGGTTCGCGCACGCCGCCGCGAACGCGGTGGCCGAGGCGCCGGCGAAGGCGTACAACCCGCTGTTCATCTACGGCGAGTCCGGCCTGGGCAAGACGCACCTGCTGCACGCGATCGGGCACTACGCCCGTCGCCTCTACCCGGGCCTGCGGGTGCGGTACGTGAACTCGGAGGAGTTCACCAACGACTTCATCAACTCCATCCGCCACGACGAGGGCGCCTCGTTCAAGCAGGTCTACCGCAACGTGGACATCCTGCTGATCGACGACATCCAGTTCCTGGCGGACAAGGAGGCGACGGTCGAGGAGTTCTTCCACACCTTCAACACGCTCTACAACAACAACAAGCAGGTGGTCATCACCTCGGACCTGCCGCCCAAGCAGCTCTCCGGGTTCGAGGACCGGCTGCGCTCCCGCTTCGAGTGGGGGCTGATCACGGACATCCAGCCGCCGGACCTCGAGACGCGCATCGCGATCCTCCGGAAGAAGGCGGAGGCTGAGGGTCTCGTGGCCCCGCCGGAGGCGCTGGAGTACATCGCCTCGCGCATCTCCACGAACATCCGCGAGCTCGAGGGCGCGCTGATCCGCGTGACCGCGTTCGCCTCGCTCAACCGGCAGACCGTGGACATCGAGCTGGCCGAGCATGTGCTCAAGGACCTGATCACGGACGAGACGGCGCACGAGATCACGCCGGAGCTGATCCTGCACGCCACGGGGGAGTACTTCAATCTCACCCTCGAGGAGCTGACCAGCAAGTCCCGCACCCGCACGCTGGTGACGGCGCGGCAGATCGCCATGTACCTGCTGCGCGAGCTGACCGAGATGTCGCTGCCCAAGATCGGTCAGGTCCTGGGCGGCCGCGACCACACCACCGTCATCCACGCGGACCGCAAGATCCGCGAGCTGATGGCCGAGCGGCGGACGATCTACAACCAGGTCACCGAGCTCACCAACGAGATCAAGCGGAAACAGCGCGGCGCCTGAGCCACCCACTGCCCCCTCGAGTCCCGGTTCGAACCTTCGACCGGGACTCGAGTCTTCTTCCACATTGTCCACCGGTGTGGACAACTCTGTGGAGAACCCCCGGTGCTGTGGACAACCTCCGCCCCTGTGGATGGCGGAATCAGGCCGCTCACGCCGCGTCCACACCCCTGGGGACGACGACGGCGCACAGGCTGGTGAATCACACGGATGTCATTCGGTTGCCCACATGTATCCACAGGTCTCCACAGCCGAAAACCGCATGATCTCGCGGGTTTCGACGGGTGTGGACGTGCCCTGTAGACAGGAATGTGGACAACTGGGGGGTGGATCCGGGGACGAGTCTGGACAACTCCGGTCGGGCCTGTGCAGAGCGGGGGAGGGCCTCCGGGGCTCGTCCACACCGGATGCACACCCCGAACGAGCGGGCGTCCACACGGTTCCCCCAGCCGAATCCGCATGGTGACGCGGCAGAACGGCGTTCTCCACAGGATCCACACCCGCTACCACTCCTTCTGATCCCCCTGGAGAGATCCCGCCAAGCAACATCATCTCCGCCGCCCCTCACCGAGCTGAGCGCCTCGAGGGCCCGGGCTGCGCCCGTGCCCCCGTGCGCCCGAGATCCTTGGAATTACACCGCTGTCATTCGTCGGCGACCTGACACCCGCCGCGCGGACCGCCTATGCTGAGGCCCGCGTGTCGCCGTTCCCCCCGGGCCCGCAACCCCCGTCATCACCCCCAGAGAGGCAGTGCAGCTCGTGAAGTTCACCGTCGAACGCGACATCCTCACCGACGCCGTCTCCTGGGCCGCACGCTCCCTGTCCCCGCGCCCGCCGGTGCCGGTGCTCTCGGGCCTGCTGATCACGGCCGAGGCCGGCGTCGTGTCCATCGCGAGCTTCGACTACGAGACCTCCGCGCGCCTGGAGATCGAGGCCGACGTCGAGACCGCGGGCCAGGTGCTCGTCTCCGGCCGCCTGCTGAACGACATCGTCCGCTCCCTGCCGCAGGCCCAGGTCACGGTGGAGCTCGACGGCGGCAAGGTGCTCGTCACCTGCCGCTCCTCCCGCTTCGCCCTGGCCACGATGCCCGTGGGCGACTACCCGGCCCTGCCCGAGCTGCCGGCCCCCGCGGGCACCGTGGACGGCGCCGCGTTCGCCCACGCCGTCGCCCAGGTCACCGTCGCCGCCTCCAAGGACGACACCCTGCCGATCCTCACCGCCGTGAAGGTGGAGATCGAGGGCGACACCATGACCTTCCTGGCCACGGACCGCTACCGGCTGGCCATGAAGGAGATCCGCTGGACCCCGGCGGACCCGTCCCTCTCGACGTCGCTGCTCATCAAGGCGCGCACGCTCACCGAGGTCGCCAAGTCCCTCGGCTCCGGCGGCGACCTGGAGATCCTGCTCGGTCAGACCGCCGACCTCGTGGGCTTCGCCTCCGGCGGCCGTCGCACCACCTCCGTGCTCGTGGACGGCGAGTACCCCAAGATCCGCTCGCTCTTCCCCGAGTCCAGCCCCATCCAGGCCGTGGTGGACACCGCCGCCCTGGTCGAGGCGTCCCGCCGCGTGGCCCTCGTGGCCGAGCGCAACACCGCCCTGCGCATGGTGTTCACGGACGGCCAGGTCACCCTGGACGCCGGCACCGGCGACGACGCGAGCGCCAACGAGTCCGTGCCGTGCACGCTCGAGGGCGAGGACATCACCGTGGCGTTCAACCCGTCCTACCTCTCCGAGGGCCTGGCCGTGGTGGACCAGCCGCAGGTGCGCTTCGCCTTCACGTCCGCGCCCAAGCCCGCCCTGCTCACCGGCGTGAACCAGGAGGACGGCGTCGTCTCCGACTACCGCTACCTCGTGATGCCGGTGCGCATCGCCTGACGCAGGGGGCCGGACGCTCCCGTGTACCTGTCCCACCTCACCGTCGCGGACTTCCGGTCCTACCGCTGGGCCGATCTGGAGCTGACGCCGGGGTCCACGGTGCTGCTCGGGGCCAACGGGGTGGGCAAGACCAATCTCGTGGAGGCGATCGGCTACCTCGGCGCCCAGCAGTCCCACCGGGTCAGCTCGGACGCGCAGCTCGTGCGCTTCGGCCGGGACCGGGCCCGGATCGCCGGGCGCGTGCACCGCGGGTCGCGCGCCGTCGCCCTCGAGCTGGAGATCCTGCCGGGCCGGTCCAACCGGGTGGCCATCAACCGCGGCGCCCCCGTGCGGGCGAAGGAGGGCCTCGGGATCCTGCGCACCGTGGTCTTCGCCCCGGAGGACCTGAGCCTCGTGACGGGGGAGCCCGGTGGCCGTCGTCGTCTCCTCGACCAGCTCATGGTGCAGCTGCGTCCGGCCCTCGGTGAGGCCGCCGCCGACTACGAACGCGTGCTGCGCCAGCGCAACGCCCTGCTCAAGGTGGGCCGCAGCTCTCGCCGCTGGGGCCCCGAGGAGGACGCGACCCTCGCCGTCTGGGACGAGCACCTCTGCGCCGCCGGCGCCCGCCTGCTCCACGGCCGCCTGCACGTGCTGCGCCTGCTGGCCCGCCCCCTCCAGGAGATGTACGCCGCGCTGACCAACGGCTCCAAGGCGGCGGCCTACGCCTACGAGTCCACCGTCCCGCTGGCCCGTGGCACCCACGCGGAGGTCCCGGCCGTGGCGGACCTGGCCGCGGACATGCACCGGACGCTCGAGGCCCAACGGGAGGAGGAGCGGGCGCGGGCGCTCACCCTGGTGGGCCCGCACCGGGACGAGCTCGCCCTCTTCCTGGGTCCGGCGCCCGCGCGCGGCTACGCCTCCCACGGGGAGACGTGGTCGCTGGCGCTCGCCCTGCGCATGGCGGCCTACGACGTGCTCGTGGCGGACGACCCGGACCCCGACGCCCGCCCCGTCCTGATCCTGGACGACGTGTTCGCGGAGCTCGACGCCGCCCGTCGCCGCCGCCTCGCCGCGCTCGTGCACCGGGCCGAGCAGGTGATCGTCACGGCCGCCGCGCTCGAGGACGTCCCCGAGGAGCTCACGGCCCACCGCGTGCTCATCCGCCAGGACGCGGAGGGCTCCGAGGCCGTGGCCGCCGCGGCCCCCGTGGAGGGGGACATCCGCGAGCCCCGGCGCGAGGGCGGCGCCGATGGCTGAGACCCCCGCCCCGTTCGAGCCGGACCGGCCGGACCTGGCGCTCGTGCAGCTGCGCCGGGTCCGCGAGGCCGCCCGGGAGCGGGGCGAGGCGCCGCTGCGGGCGCGGGGGACGGGCGCGGGCCTGGCCGGGGCCATGGCGGGCACGACGTCGGCCGGCCGGGAGCGGCAGGACCGTCGGCTCCCGTTCGGGGGTGCGGACCGGGACCCGGCCACGGTGTCCACCGTGTTCGGCCGGCTCATCCGCGACCGTGGCTGGTCCACCCCCGTGGCGGTCGGCTCCGTGCTCACCCGCTGGGCCGAGCTGGTGGGGCCGGAGATCGCGCTGCACTGCCGCCCGGAGAGCTTCGAGGACTCCGTGGTGCGGGTCCGGACGAGCTCCACCGCGTGGGCCACGCAGCTGCGCCTGATGAGCCCCGTGCTCCTGCAACGCTTCGACGAGGCGCTCGGGCCCGGCGTCGTGACCCGCATCGAGGTGGCGGGGCCGCAGGCCCCGAGCTGGCGCAAGGGGCCGCGCACCGTGCGCGGCGGCCGCGGGCCGCGCGACACCTACGGCTGAGTCCGGGGCGGCCCCCCGCGGCGCACGACGGCGTCCCGGACGCGGCGAGGCCATGGGCGCCGCTCTGGCGCGCTCACAGGGTCGGGGACGGCCCGGGAGGCATGGGCGGTCTCCTGCGCACGTCCTGAGCCGTGTCCCTGGCCGCTGAGCGGGTGTTCTCCCGTGGCGGACCCCCGTCGATGCGGGCCCTCGGGGTGTCAGGCGGTACACTGGGACCAGTGAAAGGGGGCCGGTTGTCGTCCGTCCCCCACCCCCGTGGATCTGCGGGAGCGTGTCGCGTGCCGGTTATGTCCGGGCGGCGTCGCGCGCCTGCGCGCGGGTCGACCCAGCCGCCGACGTCCGAGGAAGTGAGCCACCCGTGGTTGACGCCATGCCCGAGAACCCCGCGGAGGAGCCGACCGCCGCGTCGGCCGCGCCGAACCCGGAGGCCGTGCCGGACGCCGTCGGGCAGCCCGAGGCCCCGGTGAAGGACCGGAAGGTGCCCGGTGAGTACGGCGCCAGCGCCATCACCGTGCTCGAGGGCCTCGAGGCCGTCCGCAAGCGCCCCGGCATGTACATCGGCTCCACCGGGCCGCGGGGCCTGCATCACCTCGTGTACGAGGTCGTGGACAACTCCGTGGACGAGGCGCTGGCCGGCTACGCCACCGGCATCGACGTCACGCTGCAGGCCGACGGCGGCGTGCGCGTGGCGGACGACGGCCGCGGCATCCCCGTGGACCTGCACCCCACCGAGGGGAGGCCGACCGTCGAGGTCGTCATGACGATCCTGCACGCCGGCGGCAAGTTCGGCGGCGGCGGCTACGCCGTCTCGGGCGGCCTGCACGGCGTGGGCATCTCCGTGGTCAACGCGCTCTCCCGCCGCGTGGACACCGAGGTCCGCCGTCAGGGGCACGTGTGGCGCATGTCCTTCGCGGACGGCGGCGTGCCCCAGGGCGAGCTGGTGAAGGGGGAGGCCACGGACGCCACGGGCACCGTGCAGACGTTCTACCCGGACCCGGAGATCTTCGACTCGATCGAGTTCGACTACGAGACCCTGCGTGCCCGCTTCCAGCAGATGGCCTTCCTCAACAGGGGCCTGCGCATCACCCTCACGGACGAGCGCGTCCAGGAGTCCAACGAGGTCGTCGACGACGAGATCGCGGGCGAGGGCGCCGCCGGTGAGGACGTCGCGGAGAACGGCCTGGCGGAGGAGGCGGAGCAGGAGCCCCAGCGCCGCTCCGTCACCTACCTGTACGAGAACGGCCTGCTCGACTACGTCCAGCACCTCAACTCCGCCAAGAAGGTCGAGTACGTCCACGACGACGTCATCGCCTTCGAGGCCGAGGACGTCTCGGACGGCCGCTCCATGGCCGTCGAGGCCGAGGACGTCTCGGACGGCCGCTCCATGGCCGTCGAGGTGGCCATGCAGTGGACCTCCGCCTACTCGGAGTCCGTGCACACCTACGCGAACACGATCAACACCCACGAGGGCGGCACCCACGAGGAGGGCTTCCGCGCCGCGCTGACCTCCCTGGTCAACCGCTACGCGCGGGAGAAGGAGATCCTCAAGCCCAAGGAGGACAACCTCACGGGCGAGGACATCCGCGAGGGCCTGACCGCCGTGATCTCCGTGAAGCTCTCCGAGCCGCAGTTCGAGGGCCAGACCAAGACCAAGCTCGGCAACTCCGAGGCCCGCGGGTTCGTGTCCAAGGCGGTCACGGACCACCTCGGCGACTGGTTCGAGCGCAATCCGGGCCCGGCCAAGGAGATCATCCGCAAGGCCATCATGGCCTCGCACGCCCGCCTGGCCGCCCGCAAGGCCCGGGACAACGCGCGCCGCAAGTCCCCGCTGGAGTCCTTCGGCATGCCCGGCAAGCTGGCCGACTGCTCCTCGAAGGACCCCGAGCGCTGCGAGGTGTACATCGTGGAGGGCGACTCCGCCGGCGGCTCGGCCAAGCAGGGCCGCAACCCGGAGACGCAGGCCATCCTGCCGCTGCGCGGCAAGATCCTGAACGTGGAGCGCGCCCGCCTGGACAAGGCCCTCGGCAACGCCGAGATCCAGTCGATGATCACGGCGTTCGGCACCAACATCGGCGAGGAGTTCGACATCTCCAAGCTGCGGTACCACAAGATCGTGCTCATGGCGGATGCGGACGTGGACGGCCAGCACATCACCACGCTGCTGCTGACCGTCCTGTTCCGGTACATGCGCCCGCTCATCGAGGCCGGCCACGTGTTCCTCGCGCAGCCGCCGCTGTACCGCATCAAGTGGTCCAACGCCCCGCACGACTACGTGTTCTCGGACGAGGAGCGCGACGCCGCCGTCGAGGCCGGCCTGGCCAAGGGCTGGCGCTACCCCAAGGACAACGGGGTGCAGCGCTACAAGGGCCTGGGCGAGATGAACTACCAGGAGCTGTGGGACACCACCATGGACCCGGAGCACCGCACCCTGCTGCAGGTGACCATGGAGGACGCCGCCGCCGCGGACGCCGTCTTCTCCATGCTCATGGGCGAGGACGTGGAGTCCCGCCGCACCTTCATCCAGCAGAACGCCAAGGATATCCGCTTCCTGGACGTCTGAGCCGGACCCGCAGACCTGCCTGAGCCGACCATCCTCCCCGCCGTCGCGGGGAGCACGAGAGGACCCGCGTGAGCGACGAGACCACCCCCCAGACCCCGGACGAGCCCGTCGAGGGCGCCCCGACCCCGCAGCCCCCGCAGACCGGCCTGGACATCGAGGTGGAGCACTACGTGCTCCCCGAGGGCGCCGCCGACAAGGTCGAGCCCGTCGACCTCGAGTCGGAGATGAAGCGCTCGTACCTGGACTACGCGATGGCCGTGATCGTCGGCCGCGCGCTGCCGGACGTGCGCGACGGCCTCAAGCCCGTGCACCGTCGCGTGCTCTACGCGATGTACGACGGCGGCTACCGCCCGGACCGTGCGTTCAACAAGTCCGCCCGCGTGGTGGGCGACGTGATGGGCAACTACCACCCGCACGGCGACACCGCGATCTACGACGCCCTCGTGCGCCTCATCCAGGACTGGGTCCAGCGCTACCCGCTGGCGCTCGGCCAGGGCAACTTCGGCTCCCCGGGCAACGACGGCGCGGCCGCCCAGCGCTACACCGAGACCAAGATGGCCCCGCTGGCCATGGAGATGGTCCGGGACATCGACGAGGACACCGTCGACATGCAGGACAACTACGACGGCAAGCAGCAGGAGCCCGTCGTCCTGCCCGCCCGGTATCCGAACCTGCTGGTCAACGGCTCCTCGGGCATCGCCGTCGGCATGGCCACGAACATCCCGCCGCACAACATGCGCGAGGTGGCCGCGGGCGTGCAGTGGTACCTCGAGCACCCCGAGGCCACCCGCGAGGAGCTGCTCGAGGCGCTCCTGGCCCGCGTGCACGGCCCCGACTTCCCCACGGGCGCCCAGATCCTGGGCCGCAAGGGCATCGAGGAGGTCTACCGGACCGGCCGCGGCCCCATCACCATGCGCGCCGTGGTCAACGTGGAGGAGATCCAGGGCCGCACGTGCCTCGTGGTCACCGAGCTGCCCTACATGACCAACCCGGACAACCTCGCCGCGAAGATCGCGGAGATGGTGCGGGACGGCAAGATCAACGGCATCGCGGACATGCGCGACGAGACCTCCGGCCGCACCGGCCAGCGCCTGGTGATCGTGCTCAAGCGCGACGCCGTCGCCAAGGTGGTGCTGAACAACCTCTACAAGCACACCGAGCTGCAGTCGAACTTCTCGGCCAACATGCTCGCGCTCGTGGACGGCGTGCCGCGCACCCTGTCCCTGGACGGCTTCGTGCACCACTGGGTGAAGCACCAGATCGACGTGATCGTGCGCCGCACCGCGTTCCGCAAGCGCAAGGCCGAGGAGCGCGCGCACATCCTGCGCGGCCTGCTCAAGGCCCTGGACATGCTGGACGAGGTCATCGCGACCATCCGCCGCTCGGCCTCGGCGGACGTGGCCCGCGAGGCCCTCAAGGAGCTCCTGGACATCGACGACGTCCAGGCCCAGGCCATCCTGCAGATGCAGCTGCGCCAGCTCGCTGCCCTGGAGTCCCGGAAGATCCAGGACGAGTACGACGACCTCATGGCGAAGATCGCCGAGTACAACCGGATCCTGGAGTCCCCGCAGCGTCAGCGCGAGGTCATCTCCGAGGAGCTCGCCGAGATCGTGGCCAAGCACGGCGACGACCGCCGCACCGAGATCATGGCCGGCTTCGACGGCGACATGTCCATCGAGGACCTGATCCCCGAGGAGGAGATGGTCGTCTCCATCACCCGCGGCGGCTACGTCAAGCGCACCCGGATCGACCAGTACCGGTCCCAGGCGCGCGGCGGCAAGGGCGTGCGCGGGGCGACGCTGCGCGGCGACGACGTCGTCGAGCACTTCCTCACCGTGTCCACGCACCACTGGCTGCTGTTCTTCACGAACTTCGGCCGCGTGTACCGCATCAAGACGTACGAGCTGCTCGAGGCCGGCCGCGACGCGAAGGGCCAGCACGTGGCCAACCTGCTCGCGTTCCAGCCGGACGAGCGGATCGCCCAGATCCAGCCGCTCGTGGACTACGGCCGGGCCCCGTACCTCGTGCTCGCCACGCGCGGCGGCCTCGTGAAGAAGACGCCGCTGCTGGACTACGACACGAACCGCACCGCCGGCCTGATCGCGATCAAGCTGCGCGAGGGGGACGAGCTGGTCTCGGCCCGCGTGGTCTCACCCGACGACGACCTCATCCTGATCTCGCACAAGGGCCAGTCCCTGCGGTTCACCGCCACGGACGAGGCGCTGCGTCCCATGGGCCGTGCGACCTCGGGCGTGACCGGCATGAAGTTCCGCGACGACGACTCCCTGCTGACGATGGACGTGGTGGAGGAGGACGGCTACGTCTTCACCGTCACGGACGGCGGCTTCGCCAAGCGCACCCACGTGGACGAGTACCGCCTGCAGAACCGCGGCGGCCTCGGCATCAAGGTCGCCAAGCTCGTGGACGACCGCGGCGAGCTCGCCGGCGGTCTCGTGGTGCGCGAGGACCAGGAGGTCCTCGTGGTGATGGCCTCGGGCAAGGTGGTGCGCTCCGCCGTCGCCGGCGTGCCGGCCAAGGGCCGCGACACGATGGGCGTGATCTTCGCCAAGCCGGACAAGCGGGACCGGATCGTCGCCGTCACCCTGAACAATGAGCAGGAGATGGAGGCGAAGGCGGACGCCGAGGCCGAGGCGGGGCCGGATGTACCCTTGGACGCAGACATCGACCCGACCGACCCCGTAGCCGCACCGGAGGACGCCCTGACGCAGGACGCCGGTGAGGGTGCAGACGGAGGAGAGCAGTGAGCACGTCCGCGTCGTCGCGTCCCGGCCAGGGGCGGAGCACCGGGAAGGCCGCCGAGCCGCGGTCCGGCCGCCCGGTGCGCAAGGCCAGCGGGTCCTCGCAGGAGGACCTGGTCCGCGCCGTCCCGAAGGCCAAGGTGCGCCGCGCCCGCCTGGTCCTGACCCGGGTGGACCCGTGGTCCGTGCTGAAGCTGGCGTTCCTGCTCTCGGTGGCGCTGGGCATCCTCACGGTGGTGGCGGCGGTGGCGCTGTACTCGCTGTCCGACGTCCTCGGGATCTTCGACAGGGTCAACGACGTGATCGGCACCGTGCTCGGCTCCGAGGCCGGGCGCTACACCGTGGCGTCCCTGGCCCCGCTGAGCACCGTGACCTCGCTGGCCACCGTGCTGGCCGTGGTCAACGTCATCCTGCTGACCGCCCTGGCCACCGTGGCCGCGCTGCTCTACAACCTCTGCGCGAGCCTCGTGGGCGGCCTCGGCGTCACGCTGACGGACGACTGAGCAGACCCTCGACGACGCCCCGCGCGGATTTGCGCGGGGCGTCGGCGTTCCTGTACAGTCATCTCCTGTTGTGAACGGCGTCAGCCGTGAGCGACGGTGAGGGCGTATAGCTCAGGCGGTTAGAGCGCTTCGCTGATAACGAAGAGGTCCCAAGTTCAAGTCTTGGTACGCCCACTCCCACCACACAGAGCCCCGGTCCGCTGGGGCTCCGTTCGTCTCCGGAGGTCTTCCCATGGGTCGACTGGCACGCGTGGCCCTCGTGGTCAGCGCCGCGGCAGCCGCCTATGGGGCGCGTCTCTGGCGGGAGAACAGTGCGGGGAAGGACGTCTGGGCCACGGCCACGGACGACCTGCCGGAGGACGCCGACGGCGTCGAGCCGGCACCGGAGGACTGACCGGTCCTCACGGGGGCATGGCGCAATTGGTAGCGCACCTGCTTTGCAAGCAGGGGGTTAGGGGTTCGAGTCCCCTTGCCTCCACCGAAGAAGGGCCCGGGAGTCGTGAGACTCCCGGGCCCTTTCGTATGCCCAGGGTGGCCGCCGGCGCCGGCACCGTGGGCAGAAACCGGCGACCCGGGGGCTCCTGGGGCACAAACCGCAGGACTTCGGGCCCCGTGGGCAGAAGAGAGGGCGTTTCTGCCCACGGAGGGACGGGGATGGCCTGCCCCGAACCCCCGCCGCCGGACCCGCCCACCGCGCCCACCGTCGTCGTGCGTGGTGTTGGATGGTCCGGTGAACACCACCATCGACACCCCGTCCCCCGACCGACCCGCCTCTGGGCAGGGCACTCCGGCCTACGCCCGGGTGCCCGCGAGCTACTACGACATCTTCGTGGGCGTCTTCATCGCCCTCCTCATCCTCTCCGGCGTCACCGCGGCCAAGCTCTTCTACGGCCCCACCGTCCCGGTCATCTCGGACCTCTTCTACGACGGCGGCCCCCTCATCTTCGACGGCGGCGCCTTCCTGTTCCCGTTCGCGTACATCGTCGGCGACATCCTCGCCGAGGTGTACGGCTGGCGCCGGGCCCGCCGGGCCATCGTCCTCGGCTTCGCGATGCTCGTGCTCGCCGCCCTCACCTACACGGTGGTCTCCTGGACCACGCCCGTCGAGGGCTTCGAGGTGTGGGACCAGGCCCTCGCGCCCATGCTGCGGATCACCGTGGCCGGCTTCGTCGCGTTCCTCGTGGGCTCCCTGCTCAACGCGTCCATCGTGGTCCGCCTCAAGGAGCGCATGAAGGAACGGCACGTGGCGTTCCGGCTCATCCTCTCCACCGTGGTCGGCCAGTTCTTCGACACCCTGATCTTCTGCACCATCGCCTACGCCGGCACCATCTCGCTGCTGGAACTGGCGAACTACACGGTGACCGGCTTCGCGTACAAGACGCTCGTGGAGATCCTCATCGTGCCGGTGACCCTGCTCGTCATCCGCGCCCTCAAGCGCCGGGAGCCCACCTACCGGGCACCCGGCTTCGAGATCCACCGCGACGACGATCCCGCCCTCGCCCCGGCCGCGTCCCGCTGACCCGCACGGGCCCCGGCGTCGGCCGCGCCGGGGCCCGTCCGTCGCGCGCACCCCGCCCAGCGACTACCGTCGGTGCCATGGGCAAGGACCTCTTCGAGCACGAGCAGCAGCAGACCCTCAGCCGTGAGCAGGCCGCCGCACGCCTACGCGACCTCGCCGACCAGCTCTCCCGGCAGAACGAGGTGCGGGTCGAGCACGGCGGCCGCGACGTCGTCGTCACCGTCCCGGACCGCGTGGGCCTCGAGGTGGAGCTCGAGGTCGAGGACGGCGGCGACGCCGAGCTGGAGATCACCCTCAGATGGTGACCGGCCCCGGGGCGGCCGCTGCCTCCCCGTGCCTCAGAACGTCCAGAGCTCCCCGGGGGCCAGGCGCCGGTAGTCGGTCACGCCCTCGGCGAGACCCGAGAGCACCCGATCCACCACGCCCTTGCCGTCCTCGCTGAGGATGCCGTCGTGGATGGGGCGGGTGTGCGTCGCCGCGATGGCCCGCATCTGGTCCACCACGTCCGCGATGCGCAGCCACGGCGCCGCGGCGGGCAGCAGGAGCACCTCGACGTCGGCGTCCGGCACCGTGAACGAGTCGCCGGGGTGCAGCACGGCCCCGTCCACGAGGTAGGACACGTTGACCGGGCGCGGCACCTCGGCGTGGATCACCGCGTGCTCCCCGCCGAGCACCTCCACCCGGAAGCCGGCGGCCTCGAACGTCTCTCCGGGGACGGCCGTGTGCACGCGCCCGGCGGCGAGCCCCGCCTCCGCCAGCGGCCCCGTGAGGTCCCGTGGCGCCCAGACGTGCGCCTCCGTGCCGGCCAGCGCCCGGGCCAGCTGCTCGGGGACCACGTGGTCCGGGTGGCCGTGCGTCACGAGGACGGCGTCCGCGCCGTCCAGGACCGCCGCGTCGCTGAACGCGCCGGGGTCGAACGCGAGGCGTCGGCCGGCCTTCTCGAGGCGGACGGCCGAGTGGCCGAAGAGGGTCAGGGTCGTGCTCATGCGGATCACTCCTCCGCCCGGCGTCGGGATCCCGGGCGCTCCCAGCCTCCCGCGTGCTCCCGGCGGTGGACAAGGCCCGCGCCCCCTCGGTCCTGCCGAGGATGCGCGGGCCGGGTGCCGTCCGCTGCGCGCTCAGGGCGCGGGGGAGCGGGTCAGCGCTGCTGCCCGGGCTGGACGCCCAGCACCTTGGCGTTGGCGGCGGCCACCGGGTCCGGGGCGGCGGTGTCCACGCGCACGCCCTCGCCCGCCGCGGCCGAGCCGGCCTCGGCCACGACCTTCTGCTGCTGGGCGTAGGGGTTGTTCGCCTCCACCACCGGGATGTTCGCGGTGATCGGGCCCGGGACCGGGGCGGTCCACGGATCCTGCACCGGCTTGGTCAGGCGCCACAGGGCGTAGCCGGCGCCGGCGGCGGCGGCCGCCATGCCCGCGACGATCCAGGCGCGGCCACCCGAGCGGGAGGTCCGGCGACCGGCGGCACGGTTCAGGTCCTTCTCGGCCGCGCCGGCGTACTGCTCGGCACCCTTGCGCAGGCGCTGCACGATCGCCTTGTCCCCGGTGAGCCTGATCAGGGCCTGCTCCAGGGCGTCCGGGACCTCGACGTCGTGGGCGGTCTTGCGGGCGTGCGCGGCACCGTCGGCCAGGCGGGCGGCGGCCACGGGGAGGACCTCCTCCTTGCGGCGCTGGGCGTAGTCGCCGGCGTCGGCCAGGCGGGCCTGCACCTGCGGGCCCACCTTCCCGCCCTGCTCCTGCAGCGCGGACAGACCCGTGGCGAGGAGGCCGGCGAGGGTCAGGCCGCCCGCGGCGGCGGCGTCCTTGGCCTGGCCAGCGCGGTCGCTGAACAGGGCGGCGGACCGCTGCGCGTCCTTACGGGCGCCCTTGGCGGCCTGGCGGCCGTCCCGGCGCAGCTGCTTGGCCTTGCGGCCCCCACGATGGCGGCCCTTCTTCGCGGCCTTCTCAGCGTCCTTGCGCGCCGCGGCGAACTGCTGCTGCACCTCGTGGCCGGCGTCCTGCGCCTGGGCCTGCAGGTGCTCGAGGAAGTCCTGGACGGTGTCCACGCCCTTGGCGACGGCGGGGGCCAGCAGCCCGTACTGGTGCGCGACGGCCTCGCCGGCCTTGCGCGCCCCACGCTCGACCACGGGGCCGTACTCCTGCTTGGCGTCCTGGGCCTTGCGGCGGCCCTCCTCGGCCGCGGCGGAGCCGCCGATCAGCCCGTAGGCCGCGGCCACCTCGCTCCAGGCGCGGGTGGACTCCACCTTCGGGGCGGCCCAGTGGCGCAGGTTCTCCGCCTGGCGTGCGACGAACGCGTTCGCGCCGCCGTCGTGCTGGATCTCGTCGTGCAGGGTCGTGCGAGCCATGTGATGCCTCCCGTGGGTTCTGGATGGTCGTTGAACGCGGTGGTCCTCGAGGCCCAGCCTAGTGGCCGACCCCCGCCGTGGCACGGGTCCCGGCACGCCGGGAGTGCGTACGCCGATCGCGGAAGACCCGCCCCCGGACGGCGGGATCCGGACGGCCCGCCGCCGCGGATGGAACAATGGGGCGCATGGCGAACAAGACGCACACCGCGACCATCCACACGAACCACGGCGACATCGTCGTCGAGCTGTTCGGCAACCACGCCCCGAAGACCGTGAAGAACTTCGTGGGCCTCGCCACCGGCGAGCAGGAGTGGACCCACCCGCAGACCGGTGAGAAGAACAACGGCGCCCCGCTGTACTCCGGCACCGTGTTCCACCGCATCATCAAGGACTTCATGATCCAGGGCGGCGACCCGCTCGGCATGGGCATCGGCGGCCCCGGCTACCAGTTCGGCGACGAGATCCACCCCGAGCTGCAGTTCGACCGTCCCTACCTGCTGGCCATGGCCAACGCCGGCCCCGGCACCAACGGCTCGCAGTTCTTCATCACCTCCGTGCCCACCGGCTGGCTCAACGGCAAGCACACCATCTTCGGCGAGGTGAAGGACGAGGCCTCCCAGAAGGTCGTGGACGAGCTCAACGCCGTCGCCACCGATCCCCGTGACCGCCCGCTCGAGGACGTCGTCATCGAGTCCATCGACATCGCCGAGGCCTGAGCAGCCCCTCGGTGAGCACCACCCCCTCTGACCCGCACGGCCCGGACTCCGCGGACGGCACACCCCCGGTGTGCCCGCGGCATCCGGGCCGTGCGGCGTATGTGCGCTGCGCCGTCTGCCGGCGCCCCGCGTGCCTCGACTGCCAGCGTCCCGGCTCCACGGCCGGACCGGTCTGCGTGGACTGTGCGTCCGGCGTCGTGGCCGGCCCCGGTCCGACGGCGGCCCCCGCCGCCGGCGCCGCCGCGTCGGTCCCGGCCCGACGGCGGACGGGCTTCGCCGCCTCGCCCGTCACCTGGATCCTGCTGGCGGTCACGGTGGTGGTCTACGCGGCGCAGTGGATGACCCGGGATCAGGCGTCCGGCGTGACCGAGGCGCTCTGGTACGCCGGGCTCTACACGTCCCCGTACGGCATGGAGCCGTGGCGGATGGCCTCCTACGCGCTCGTGCACGACGTCTCCGGCCCCACGCACCTGCTGCTGAACATGCTCGCGCTGTGGGTGATCGGGCGCGTGCTCGAGCCCGCGCTGGGCTGGTGGCGGTTCCTCGCCCTCTACGTGCTCTCCGCCGTGGGCGGTGCGGTGTTCGCGCTGTGGGTCTCGGACCCGCTGCAGCCCGTCGTCGGGGCGTCCGGCGCCGTGTACGGCATGTTCGCGGCTCTGTTCCTGCTCACCCGGGTGCGGGGCGGGCAGGTGCGCTCGATCGCCGTGCTGATCGGCCTGAACCTCGTCTTCTCGTTCCTGCTGCCCGGGGTGGCCTGGCAGGTGCACGTGGGTGGGCTGCTGACGGGCGCCGTCGTCGCCGTCGTGTTCTCCCTGGCCGGCGGGCTGCGGCCCGGCCGCGCGCGCGTGCCGTCCGTGGGCGCCCAGGCAGCCGGCCTCGTGGTCGTGGCGGCGGCGCTGGCGGCGCTCACGGTGCTCGGCGCCGCACGGGTCACGGTGGCCGGCCTGCTCGGCTAGACCGTCGTCCCCGACCGTCCCCGGAGTTCTCCACAGCCGGGTGTGCACTTCTTCCCACAGGGGTGTCCACACCTGTGGACAACTCCGGGGACAACTCGTCTCCGGGCGGGATCGTGCGGATCGGCCATCCACAGGGTTGTCCACCGCTGTGGAGAACTACACGCGTGTCATTCGCTCCAGCGGGACATCATCAGGAACCCGACGAGCGCGATGCCGAAGCCCACGAGGATGTTCCAGCCGCCGATCTGCACGATCGGGAAGAGGCCCTGGGTCAGGTAGTAGACGATGATCCAGAGCAGGCCGAGGATCAGCAGGCCGAACATCACGACCTTGTACACAGGGGAGAGGGGCTTCGGACCCGGGTCCACGTCCCCGAGGTCCGTCCGCACGGCGGAGCGGCTGCGGCGCGCGGCCTCGAGCTCCTCGCGCTTCCGACGGGCCGAGTCCTTGCGCTTGCCGGCGGGTGCTGCCACGGGTCTTCTCCTCGGGTGGGGGGGTGATGGGCGCCCCCACCGGCGGAGACCGGGGCGGGGACGGTATCCTGCTGACCTGCCCAGGACCGGGGTCAGCGACGTGCCCGGCCAGTCTATGCACCCCGCTCCCACGCGGCGGGGAGGAAAGAGCGCCCCCGTGCAGAGCCCCCAGGTCTCCGTCCTCGTCGTCGACAACTACGACAGCTTCGTCTACACCCTGGTGGGCTACCTCGAGCAGCTCGGGGCCCGCACCACCGTGATCCGCAACGACGAGGTCACCCCCGCCCGCGCCCTCGAGCTCGCGGCCGAGCACACGGCGGTGCTCATCTCACCCGGGCCGGGCGCGCCCGCCGACGCCGGTGTCTCCCTCGACCTCATCCGCTCCGCCGCCGACGGCGGCCGCCCGCTCTTCGGGGTGTGCCTGGGGCACCAGGCCATCGCGGAGGCATTCGGCGCCACCGTGACGCACGCGGAGTCCCTCATGCACGGCAAGACGTCCCTGGTCCGCCACGGTGGGCACCCCATGTTCGAGGGCGTCCCCTCGCCGTTCACCGCCACCCGCTACCACTCGCTGGCCGCCGTGCGGCCCACCGTGGGCGAGGCGGTCCTGGAGATCACCGCCGAGACCGAGGACGGCGTCGTGATGGGACTGGCCCACCGCACCGCGCCCCTGTGGGGTGTGCAGTTCCACCCCGAGTCCGTGCTCACCGAGGGCGGCTACCGGATGCTCGGCAACTGGCTCGAGTCCGTGGGGCTCTCCGGGGCCGCCGAGCGCGGCGGCCGGCTCTCGCCCCTCGTCCGCCAGGACTGACCGGTCCCGGGGCCCGGTTCGCGGGTCCGACGGCGCCCCGTCCGCTCAGGTGGACGGCGGCGGGTCGATCGAGGGCTCGGGGTCCGGCGTCAGCGTCGGCAGCGGGTCCACCGGCGTCGCGGTGGGCGAGGTGCTCGGCGACTGCTCGGTCGGCTCCGGCGAGGTCGACGGGGCCGCCGACGGCGGCGACGGGCTCTGCGTCGGCGACGGCGTCGCGGTCGTCGGATCGGGGCTGGGCGTGGCCGAGGCGGACGGCGAGGGTGACGGCTCCGCGCTCGCGGAGGGCTCGGGGCTCTCCGTCGGCGGGGGGCTCGGTGGCGCGGACGCCGACGGCGTGGGCTCGGGCGCCTCGCTGGATGGCGGGGCCGGCTCGGAGGGCTCGGCCGTGGGCGCGATCCACGAGGAAGCGGTCAGGGTCAGGGAGGAACGGTTGTCCACGCGGACGCCGGCGGGCGGATCCTGGGCCACGACCGTGCCGGTGTCGGTGGTCGCGCCGTCCTCGTCCTGGATCCGCACGCGCAGCTCGGGGGCGCTCAGCGCCAGCTGACGCCGCGCGTCCGGAGCGCTCATCCCCACCACATCCGGCACGTCGACCATGCCGCTGGACAGGTGCAGCACCACGGAGGAGCCGGGCGGCACGTGCGTGCCCATCGCGGGGTCGGTGCGGGCGAGCAGCCCGCGCTCGAGTCGGCCGTCGTCCTGGTACTGCACGGAGGAGACACGCAGGCCCAGCCGTTCCAGCTCGCGGCGGGCCGCGTCCTCGGACAGCCCGTGCAGGGAGTCGGACAGCGCGATGCCCTCCTCGCCGCGGGACACCCGGATCCGCACCTCGGCCCCGCGGGGCACCTCCGTGCCCGTCGGCGGGTCGCTCTGGGTGACGGTCCCGTCCGGGGCGTCGGCCATGTACGCGGACGAGACGACGGCCACCAGGCCTGCGTCCTCGAGCGCCGCGACCGCCTCATCCTGCTGCAGCCCCACCACCGTGGGCACCTCCACGGTGGTGCGCAGGGCCGCCGCGAGCCACGGCGCCAGGACCAGGACCAGCGCCACCAGGACCGCGCCGGCCGCCAGGAGCGTGCGCCGGCGGAGGCGCCGGCGGACGCGACGGTGCGTGGCCGTCGCTGGCGCCGGCGTGTCCCCTTGCGGTTCGGGCCGGGGCGTCGCGACCGCACCGGGCATCACCGGCTGGCCGACCGTCACCGGGCGGGGGCCGTCCATGGCGGCGGCGGCGGCAAGCTGCGCGGCGGAGGCGGCGCCGAGCAGTCCCGCACCCGCCACGGCATGGTTCGCCGCCTGGGGCTGTGCGGCGTCCGGCTCGGCCGGGACGGAGGGCGTCGGCCGGGTCAGCGGGACCGCGGCCGTCGGCACATCGGCCCCGTGCTCCGCGGCCGCGGCGCCCAGCACCGCGCCGACGAGGGCGGGAGGGACGGCATCGAGCGGCGGGGTGTGACGGCCGGGGCCGGCGTGCGGATCCGCGGCGGCCTCCTCGAGGGCCGCGAGGAACGCGGCGCCCGTGGGGAACCGGTCCTCCGGATCCTTGCGCAGGGCGCGCAGCACCACGGGGTCGAACGCGGGCGGCAGGTCGGGGTCGACGTCGGAGGGTGCCGGCGGCTCCTCGCGCACGTGCTGGTAGGCCACGGCCAGCGGCGTGTCACCCGTGAAGGGGGGTCGGCCCGTGAGCAGCTCGAACAGCAGGCAGCCGGCCGCGTAGAGGTCGGCGCGGCCGTCCACGGTGCGGCCCGTCGCCTGCTCCGGAGCCAGGTAGAGGGCCGTACCCACCACGGCCTGGGTCTGCGACGTGGTGGCGGAGGTGTCGGCCAGCGCATGGGCGATCCCGAAGTCCATCACCTTCACGGCGCCCGTCTCCGTGACCATGACGTTCGCGGGCTTCACATCGCGGTGGACGATGCCCTCCTCGTGCGCGTGCTCGAGCGCTTCCAGCACGCCCCGGGTCCAGGCCACGGCACGGTCCGTGCCCACGGCGCCCTCGGCGTGCAGGATCTCCCGCAGCGTCCGGCCGGAGACGAGCTCCATCACCAGGAACGGGCAGTCCACCGGATGGAGGCCGTCCTCGAGGGAGACCTCGCCCGTGTCGTACACGGAGACGATCGAGGGGTGGTTCAGGGAGGCCGCCGAGCGTGCCTCCTTGCGGAAGCGCGCCTGGAAGTGCGGATCGCGCGCCAGGTCCCGGCGCATCAGCTTGACCGCCACCGGGCGGTGCAGCCGCAGGTCCTCGCCGCGGAAGACGTCCGCCATGCCGCCGCGCCCGATCAGCTCACCGATCCGGTACCGCCCGTTCAGGATCCTCTGCTCATCCACAGACACGTCCGCGTGCCCGTCCCGCCCGCCGCTCAAGCGGAGGGCGTGGCGTCGGCGGACGAGGCCTCCGCACCACGCGCGTCAGCGGACGGGTCGGTGGTGGGCTGGCCCGTCGGCGCCGTGGACTCGCCGGAGGACTCCGTCGTCGGATCCCCCGTGGGTGTCGTCGGCTCCTCGGTCGGCTCCGGCATGGGCTCCGGGTCGGCGGTGGCCGTCGGGGATTCGGCGGTGGGGGACGGGCTGGGCTCGTCCGAGGCCGACGGGCTCGGCTCGCTGCTCGGCTCCTCCGACGCGCTGGGCTCCGGCTCCGAGGCGGGCTGGGAGGCCTCGCGGGTCGGCGCGGCGTCGGACCCGCCGGTGGCCACGATCAGCTGCACGTGCGTGTCATAGCGGTGACGCTCGCCCTCGCCGGGCACCACGCGCACCACCTCGCCGTCGGCGCCGTCGGCGGACGGGTCGTCCACCCGGTCCACGGTGAAGCCGCGGTCGCGCAGCGTCTGGATCGCGCTGTCCACGGGCTGGCCCACGAGGCCCTCCGGGATGACGCCCTCCCCGGTGGAGACGGCCAGCGTGACGGTCTCACCGCGCTGCAGCGCCCCCACGGGGTTGATCTCCTCGACGGTGCCCTGCGGGCTCTGCGCGTCGCGGTCCTCCTCGCGCACCGCCAGGCCGAGGCCCTCGAGCTCGGCGCGCACCTCGCTCACGGGGCGACCCTTGTACGCCTCCGGGTCCACGTTCACGGACGACTCCTCCTGCGAGGTCGCCGGCGCCGAGCCGCCGTCGCCGCGGCCACCCGTGAGCAGCGGCCACAGCAGCGCCCCCAACAGGGCGAACACCACGAGACCGAGCAGCGCCCACAGCGGCCAGGGGTTGGCGCGTCGCCGGCGGGCGGGCGCGGAGCCGCCCCCGGCGGGCGGGCCCGGGTCCACGACGTCGCCCGGGCGGGTCTGCTGGTCGCGCACGGCGGCGATCTCGTGGTCGCGCGTGCTCGCGCTCGCGGCGGCGCCGGCCGCACCGGCCGCGCCCACGGCCGCCGCACCGGCGGCGCCGGGGCCGCGGGCGTCGTCGTCGGTGCGGGGCTGGGCCGCGGTCACCGGCAGCGCCGCGGTGGCGGGGGAGCCGTCCGTCCGGATGCCCTCGGCGCGGGGATGGGTGGTGCGCATGCCGTCGTAGTCCAGGGGAGCGGTCTCGGCGCCCGAGGGGTCGGCCACGCCCTGCTCCTCGAGGAAGACGGCCAGGCCGGGCACGGCCTCCACGGCGCCGCAGGTGTCCTTGCGGCGCAGCGCGTCGGCGGCCTCCGAGAGCGCGGTCGCGTCCGAGGGCCGCTCCCGGGGGTCCTTCGAGAGCATGCACATGATCAGGGCGCGCACCGGGGCCGGGACGGTGTCCGGCAGGGGCGGCGGGGTGTCGTTGACCTGGGCGAGGGCGATCGCGATCTGGGACTCGCCCGTGAACGGGCGATGCCCGGCGAGGGCCTCGTAACCGATGATGCCCAGCGAGTAGAGGTCGGAGGAGCCGGTGGCTTGCTGCCCCGTGGCCTGCTCGGGCGCGAGGTACTGGGCGGTGCCCATCACCTGGCCGGTGGCCGTGAGCGGGACCTGGTCCGCCAGGCGCGCGATGCCGAAGTCCGTCACCTTCACCCGGCCGGTGGGCGTGATCATGAGGTTGCCGGGCTTGACGTCGCGGTGCACGAGCCCCTGGGCGTGGGCCGCCGAGAGCGCGGCCGCCGTCTGCGCGATGATCCGCAGGGTCCGCTCGGGGGAGAGCACCTTCTCCTTCTCGAGGATGGAGGACAGCGGCTGGCCCGGCACGAGCTCCATGACGAGGTAGGCGGAGCCCTCCTCCTCGCCGTAGTCGTAGACGTTGGCGACGCCGGGGTGGTTCAGCAGCGCGGTGTGCTGGGCCTCCGCCCGAAAGCGGCGCAGGAAGTTGGGGTCACCCGTGTACTCCTCCTTGAGGATCTTCACGGCGGTGTTCCGGCCCAGGACCTTGTCCCGCGCCTTCCACACCTCGCCCATGCCGCCGATCGCGATGCGATCGGTCAGCTGGTACCTGCCGCCGAGGGTGATGCCCGATGTCGGCCTCATTCCGTGACCACCGCTTCCATGATTGCCTTCATGCCACTGACGACTGTCTGATGTCCAACCCCCGGCGGCTCGTCCTCCACCACGATCGTCACGGCCGCCCGGGGGTTCTCGCTCGCGTCGAAGCCGGTGATCCAGGAGTGCACGTTGCCCGTGTCCCCGACCTCGGCCGTGCCCGACTTCGCCGCGATCCGCACCGTGTCCGACTGCACGGATCCCAGGATGCCGTCCTCCACCGCCGAGACCATCATGTCCGAGACCTGCCCGGCCACCTCGGGGGTCGTGGCCCGGCCGCGCTCACGGGGGCTGAACTCCTGCACCGTGGTGAGGTCCGAACGGCGGACCGCCTTGATCAGCTGCGGCTCCATGACCACGCCGTCGTTCGCGATGCCGGCGGCCACCATAGCCATCTGCAGCGCGGTGGCCTGCACGTCCCGCTGGCCGATCGAGGACTGCGCCAGCGCGGCGTCGTCCAGGTCGGAGGGGAACACGGAGCCGGTCACGGGCAGCGGGTAGTCGAAGGAGTCGTTGAAGCCGAACCGCTCGGCGACCTCCCGGATCCGGTCCTGGCCCAGCTCGACGGCGGCCATGGCGAACGGCGTGTTGCAGGACTGCGCCAGCGCCCACGTGAGGGTCTGACGCCCCACGGTGTTGCACGGTGAGCCGTCGTAGTTGGGCAGCTCCGTGGTCGTGCCGGGCAGCGTCCACGCGGCGGGGATGTCCACCGTCCCGTCCGGGGTGTAGTCACCGGACTCGAGCATGGCCACCGCGTCGATCAGCTTGAACGTGGAGCCGGGGGACACGAGCTGCTCCGCGGCGCGGTTGCGGTACGCGCTGGCACCGGGGATCTGGTCGATCGCGGCCATGGCCGCCTGCGCCTCGGCCGGGCTGTGCGAGGAGAGCGCGTTGGAGTCGAAGCTCGGCTTCGACACCATGGCCAGGATCTCGCCTGTCGTCGGGTCCGTGACCACGGCGGAGGCGCGCACGCCGTCCGGGAGCGCGTCGTACGCCAGGCGCTGCAGCTCGGGGTCGATCGTCAGCTCCACCTGGTCGCCCTCAGGCGTGGCACCCGTGATGATCTCCATGGCGCGGTCCACGAACTGGGACGTGGGGGTGCCGGAGAGCTGCTCGTTCATGGCCGCCTCCAGCCCGTCGGTGCCGTAGGTGAGCGAATAGAAGCCTGTGAGCGGGGCGTACAGCTCGGGCTCGTGGTAGACGCGCTGGTAGTGGTACGCGTCGTCGGAGGGGACGGACTCGGCGATCGGCTCGCCGTCCACGAGGATCGGCCCGCGCGGGGCGCCGAACTCCAGGAACATCTGCCGCGAGTTCAGGGCGTGCGTCTTGAGCTGGTCCGCGGCCAGCACCTGGATGACGGACGCGGCCAGCGCGAGCACCAGGATCATGGCCGCCATGACGGTCCACGTGCGTCGGATCGCCTCGTTCACCGCTCCTCACCTCCTCCCGGGGGCACGGCCGCCGCCGGGAGCGCCGTGCCGGGGTCGAGGTGGCCGGCGCCGGGCCCGGACGCGTTGACCATCCCGTCCACGACCACGGGACGGCGGGCGGCGTTCGAGATGCGCAGCACGAGCCCCACGATGATCCAGTTGGCCAGCAGCGACGAGCCGCCGGCGGCGAGGAACGGCGTCGTGAGGCCGGTGAGCGGCAGCACGAGGGTCACGCCGCCCATCACCACGAACACCTGCCACGCCATGGTGAAGGCCAGGCCGGAGGCGAGCACCTTGCCGAACGCGTCGCGCACGCCGAGGGCGGCGCGCATCATGCGGGTGACGAGCAGGAGGTACAGGACGAGCACGGCGGCCAGGCCCACGAAGCCGAGCTCCTCGCCGATGGCCGTGAGGATCATGTCCGAGAAGGACAGCGGCACCTGGGTGGGGTTGCCCGCGCCCAGGCCGGTGCCCATCAGCCCGCCTGAGGCCATCGCGAACAGGCCCTGGACCACCTGGTAGGAGCCGCCGAAGTCGCGATGGTAGATCTCGGGGTCGAAGGCCCTCAGCCAGATCTCGAACCTGGCGGTCACGTGCGGCATGAACAGGAACGCCAGCGCCGCGCCGAAGGCGATCAGGCCCAGGCCGAGGAGGATCCAGGAGGCGCGGGACGTGGCGATGTAGAGCATCGCCATGAACATGCCGAAGAACAGCAGGGCCGAGCCCAGGTCGCGCTGGAACACGAGCACGCCGAGCGCCAGGAGCCAGCCGGCCAGCAACGGGCCGAGGTCCCGGGCTCGGGGGAAGGTCACCGGGCCCACACGGCGGCCGGCCAGCAGGATCAGGTCGCGGTTCGCGGAGAGGTAGCCGGCGAAGAAGATGGCCAGCGTGATCTTGGCGATCTCGCCGGGCTGGAAGGTGCCGAATCCGACGTCGATCCAGATCCGCGCCCCGTACATGCTCAGGCCCAGCCCGGGCACGAGCGGCAGGAGCAGCAGCACGCCGGACGCGGCGAGGAACAGGTAGGGCCAGCGCCGCAGCACCCGGTGGTCGCGCACCAGGAACACCAGGGCGGAGGCCACCAGGACGGCCAGGACGGACCACACGAGCTGCGAGGTGGGGTTGGCCATCGCGGCGTCCTGGCTCAGCCGGTGGATCATGGCCAGGCCCAGCCCGTTGAGCAGGGCGGTGATCGGCAGCATGAACGGGTCCGCGTAGGGGGCCCGCAGCCGCAGGACCACGTGCAGCACGAGGGTGGCGGCGCCGAAGACGCCCAGCGGCACCCAGGCGGTGGAGTCCAGCGGGGCGTCCGTGCCGATCATGCCCAGCAGGTCCGCCCCCAGGGCGATGGCCAGGGCGGCCAGCAGCAGGACCAGTTCGATGTTCCGGCGCGGGCGTGCGGGGGAGATCACCTCGGTCACGGGGCCTCACCTCCCGTCGCGCTCGGGGACGACGCCGGGCTCGTCGGCGCGGTGGAGCCGGACGCGTCCGAGGGGCGGGCGGAGGACGACGACGGCGTCGTGCTCGGCCGGGCCCGCTCGGAGGGCTCACCGGCGGGGGCGGGGGCGTTCGGGTGCAGCGAGTCGCGCAGCTCGGCGACGATCTGCTCCGCGTGGTCCACGTCCCGGGCGGGCATGCCGGCGTTCACGCGGTCGCGTGCGTACGCGGGCAGCGCGTCCACCGGGAGGTCGGTCTGGCGGTCCACGTGGGACAGCTCGAGCGGGCCCAGCCGCTGGGAGACGCCCTTGAACACGGCGATCCGGCCGTCGTTGGCCCCCACGTAGTACTGCGTCTGGGTCCACAGGTAGCCCCACACGGCCACGGCCGCGAGGGTGAGGGCGAGCAGCGTGGTGAACACGGGGATGAACCAGCCGCGGCGGTACTGCACCGGGCGGTCGTCCTTTCCACGCCGCCGACGCGCGGCCCCGTCCTCGGGGCCGCCGGCGGGCCCGGCGGTCGCCGGGGCCGGGGTGGGGGCCGTGGTCATCGGCTCGGCGGCCTCGTCGGACGGGTGGTCGGCAGCGGTGGCGGCCGGTGTGGCGGCGGAGGAGGAGCCGGCGGCGGCAGCGGTGCCGCTCGGCGCGGCGGGCGGGACGGAGGCGTCCGGGCGCGGGGCGGCGGCGGGATCCGGCCCGTCCGTGAGGACGGCCGCGGTGCGCCGGGGACGGTTCTCCGGCACGGGCGTCTCGCCGAGCAGGGCGGCGGCACGGCGGCGCGTGGAGCTGCGGGTGACCACGGGAATGCGATCGGTCTTCACGGCGTTGGAGGCCGCGCCGACGAGCAGGTGAGGCCGTGCGTCCAGGTCCTCGCGCAGCAGCAGGCCGGAGACCGGGCCGACCTCGGGCGGGTGGGCGGCGGCGAGGGCCTGCTCGGACAGGTGGACGTCCGGGACGGGGGCCAGCTCCTCCGCCGTGCCCTCCGCGATCTCGAACGCCACCACGGTGACGTTGTCCGGGGCGCCGCCCTTGAGGGTGAGGTCCACGAGGGTGTCGACGGCCTGGTTGAGAGCCTCCGAGTCCCGCAGCACCTCGTGGATCTTCTCGGGGGGGACCACGTCCGTGAGGCCGTCCGAGCAGAACAGCCACCGTTCTCCGGGGGCGACGGGCACCTCGAACACGTCCAGCTCGGGGGAGGCGTCCACGTCGCCGAGCACGCGCATGAGCACGTTCTTGTTCGGGTGGAACGGGGCCTCCCCGGCCTCGAGGCGCCCCTCGTCCACGAGCTTCTGCACGAACGTGTGGTCCGTGGTGACCTGGGAGAACTCGCCGTCCGCGAGCCGGTAGGCACGGGAGTCGCCGATGTGCGCGATGTGCAGCGTGGTCCCCGCGAGCAGGCCGGCGGTGCACGTGGTGCCCATGCCGGCGAGCTTGGGGTTGGCGTGCACCAGCTCGTTGAGGATCAGGTTGGCGTTCTGGATCTCGTCCGGCAGCACCGTGGCCGGGTCCTCGTAGCCCACCGCATCCAGCGGGGCCAGATCCAGCACCGTGGACGCGCTTGCCACGTCGCCGCCCACGTGCCCGCCCATGCCGTCCGCGAGCACGACCAGATGACGGCCCACGTAGGCGGAGTCGTCGTTCTTGGCACGGACGCGGCCGACGTCGGAGCGGGCGGCGTAGCGGAGGACGAGGGTCATGGGTCAGGCCTCGAGCTCCATGACGGTCTTGCCGATGCGGATGGCCGTGCCGGGGCCCACGGGCAGCGCGCGGGTCACGGGGGCGCCGTTGACGTAGGTGCCGTTCGTGGAGCCGAGGTCCTCGAGGAACCAGCGGGTGCCCTGGGGGAACAGCCGGGCGTGGCGGCCGGAGGCGTAGTCGTCCACGAGCACCAGGTCGGCGTCCTGGGCGCGGCCCATCAGCAGGGGACGGCCCTCCAGGGCGATGGTCTGCCCGGCCTTCGGGCCCTCGACCACCCGCAGAGTCCGGGACAGCCGCGGGGCCGGCGTCGTCGGCGCGGACGCGGCGGGGGACGGCGTCGACGCGGGCGCGGGGCGGTCGACCGCGGACGAGCCCGCCCCGGCGGCCCCGGCCGCGGGCACCGCGGTGACCAGGCCGGCGTCGCGCTGGGCCTGCTGGAGGCGTGTCTTGTTGCGTCGGCCGACCACGAGGTCGCGGCCCTGCGCCATGACGATGGAGATGATCAGCACCCACAGGGCCAGCAGCAGGCCCATGCGGAGCACGGCGACGGCGAGCTCGCTCATGCGCGGCCCCCCGTCCCGCCGAAGAACAGCAGCTCGGTCTGGCCGACGGTCACCACGTCCCCGTCGCGCAGGGTGACGGAGCCGTCCACGCGGCGGCCGTTGACGAGCACGCCGTTGCGACTGCCCAGGTCCAGGAGCGTGACCGTGGAGCCGACGGTGAGCAGGCGCAGGTGTTCGCGGGACACCGAGGAGTCCGGGATCACGAGGTCGGCACGCTCGGCCGAGCGGCCGAGGATGAGGTCGTCCCCGTCCAGGGGGAGCATGCGGCCGTCCAGCTCGAGGGCCGGGCCGGCGGGCCCGGTCACGGGGCGGCCCATCACGACGGTCGGCTGGTCGGCGTGGGCGGGGGCGGCGGGCGCGGCCGGGGCGGCGGGCGCGGCCGGGGCGGCGGCCCGGCGGGGCGCCGGACGGGGTCCGACGCGCGGGGCGGGGGAGGGCTCACGGGGCGCGGCCGCCGGCAGGTCCTCGACCAGTCGGTCCGGCGCCGCGGCGGAGGCTCCCGGGCCGTGGGCGGTGGCGGGCGAGGCGCCGTCGTCGTGGGGGGCCGGGGCGGTGAGCGAGCCGTCGTCCAGGCGGGTGACCACGCGCAGGTCCCCGGCGCGCACGTCCGCGTCCGGGTGGAAGGCGACCCGGACCGTGCCGGGCAGCGCATAGCCCTGGGAGTCGGCGTGGCGGATGACCTCGTCGCACAGCTCGCTGGCGAGGGTGGACCCCCACGAGCGGGCGCGCTCGAAGTCGGCGGGGGAGAAGTGGACCACGTAGCTGTTGGGCGCGACCGTGTGGCCCTCCGACAGGGCGAGAGACTCGTCGTCCATCGCCTGCCGCAGGGCCGAGGCGATCTCCACCGGCTTGACCGCCCGCGGACCGCCGGCCGAGAAGGCCGAGCGCACGACCCGCTCGAGGCCGCGTTCGAGGTTGTCCAGAAGTCCCACGACGGGGCCCCTTTCCACAGTTGTCCGTCCCGATACTACGGGCCGGGCTGGGAGACCGCCGAGAACAGCGGGATCCTGCCGGGTGGAACGCGGGTGGGAGAGGTGCCGGAGGGGGCGAGCCGCGGGGGTGGTGGGGACGCGGGGGCGGGCGTCGGGGCCGATTTGCGCGCCCGGGCGAGCGGGGGTTAGAGTATTCCTCGCTGCCTGTGACGGTCGCCGGATGTCCGGGGCTGAGAGCAGGAAGCCGCTCGCGCGAGTGGCGGAATTGGTAGACGCGCTGGCTTCAGGTGCCAGTGTTCGCAAGGACGTGGGGGTTCAAGTCCCCCCTCGCGCACCGAGGACGAAGGCCCCGGAACCACACGGTTCCGGGGCCTTCGGCGTTCCCGGGCTGGTCCGGGCGCAGGGCCGCCCGCCCGACGCCGGCCCTCACGGCTTGACGCACACCACCGGGACGCGCGCCTCGAGGATGATCTGCTGCGCGGCCGATCCCAGCAGCAGCTTGCCCACGGGGGAGCGGTGCTTCACGCCCACCACGATCCGGCTCGCGCCCACGCGCTCGGCGTGCTCGAGCAGGTCGCCGACGGCGTCCCGGCCGCGCTCCTGGGCGTGCGCCACGGACGCGACGACGCCGGCCTCGCGCGCCTCCGCCTCGTCCGGCTCGGTCCCGTCGAGGGAGAACCAGACCACGTCCTCTCCGCGCAGGGCTGCCTCGGCCAGGGCGGCCCGCCAGGCCGCGGCGCTCTCGGGGGTGCTGGTTCCGGTGCTGATGATCGTCATGGGGACCACTGTGCGTCATGGACGCGGCCCCCGTCACCACCCGGACCGGTTGTCGTCGGTCACTCTGCGGACGCAGAGTGCACGCCGCCCCGCCCCACTGCTACCGTGACCTCCACCACTCGCACCTGTCCCCGGCGCCACTCCCTGGCGGCGGGGTGTCTCTGTTAGGAACCGCCATGTCCTCCACCTCCCCCGACGGCCCCCCGCGCCGACGCACGGGGATCGGCCGGATCGTCTTCAGTGTGATCGCGGTGCTCACCGTGCTCGCGGCCTCCGCCTTCTCCATCCGCTCGGCCTCGGGAGGCAACGACATCCGCACCAACCTGACCCTCATCGCCCCCGCGGCCGCCGGCGGCGGCTGGGACTCGTTCCAGCGCGAGCTGCAGCAGGCCATGCGCGTCAACGGGCTCGTGAACAACGTCCAGGTGGTCAACATTCCCGGCGCCGGTGGCAACATCGCCCTCGGTCAGCTGACCACGCTCGAGGACGCGAACAACCTCATGGTGGGCGGCACCGGCCAGATCGCCGCCCACGCGGCCCGTGGCACCGGCCCCGAGCTCTCCCAGGTCACCGCGGTCAGCCGCGTCGTCGAGGAGTACAGCCTCGTGGTGGTCCCGGCGGACTCGCCGTATCAGACCATGGACGACCTGGTGACCGCCTGGCGCGTCGACCCCGCCCACGTGGCGTGGACCGGCGGCGGCTCCTTCGACCAACTCGTCATGGCGGACATCGCCCGCACGGCCGGCGTGCCGGTCGCGGACACCACCTACATCCCGTCCGACGGCGGCGGCGAGGCCATCCAGGCCCTGCTCAACGGCACCGCCCAGGCCTCCGCCGGCGGCTTCGCGGACATCTACCCGCAGGTCGAGGCCGGCCGACTGCGCGCCCTCGGCGTGGTGGCGGCCGAGCCGCTGGCCGGTGTGGAGGAGATCCCGACCCTGCGCTCCCAGGGCTACGACGTCACGCTCACCAACTGGCGCGCCCTGTTCGCGCCACCGGGCATCTCCGCGGAGGAGCGCACCGAGCTCGAGGCCCTCATCGCCGAGGCGGTCGACACCCCCGAGTGGAAGGAGGCGGTGCAGCGCAACTACTGGAACCCCGTGCCCCTCTCCGGCACCGAACTCGAGGAGTTCATCGCCGCCGAGAAGGAGCGCATCGGCACGCTGACGGAGGAGGTCAAGTGAGCCAGGCATCCACCGTCTCCCCCGCCGCCGACGCCCCCTCCCGCTGGGGACGCGCCGCCGGGCTCTCCGCGCTCGTCATGCCGGCCGTGCTGGCCGCGTTCAGCCTCTACCTGCTGCTGGGATCCCTGGCCATGGACACCGAGGGCGCCGACTTCCCCGGCCCGGACTTCTTCCCGCTGATCCTCGCGGTCGCGGGCCTCGTGATCGCCGCCGCGCTCGCGGTGGAGGTCGTGCGCGTGCGCCAGGCCCCCGAGGGGCAGGCCGACGCGGACGGCGAGGTCGGCCAGGCGGCCGGTCCGCTGACCCTGTTCCACTCGGACTTCGGCGCGCTGGCCTGGTGCTTCCTCGGCTTCCTCGCGTTCGCCGTCCTGCTGCCCTGGCTGGGGTGGATCCTCGCCGGGGCGCTGCTGTTCTGGTGCGTCACCCGCGCGTTCGGCGCCCCGCATCCCGTGTTCGACATCCTCGTCGCCCTGTTCGTCTCCTCGCTGGCCTACCTCGGCTTCGCGGTGGCCCTGGGCCTGACCCTGCCCTCGGGCATCCTGGGAGGTGGCTTCTGACATGGAGACCCTCGGACTCCTCATGGAGGGCTTCGCCGGAGCCCTCACCCCGATGAACCTGCTCTGGGTGGTGCTGGGCTGTCTGCTCGGCACCGCGGTCGGCGTGATGCCCGGACTCGGCTCCTCGATGGCCGTGGCCCTGCTGCTGCCCATGACCTTCGCCCTCGAGCCCACCGCCGCGTTCATCATGTTCTCCGGCGTGTACTTCGGCGGCCTCTTCGGCGACTCCACCATGGCCATCCTCATGAACACCCCCGGCCAGGCCTCGGCCATCGCCTCCACGTTCGAGGGCCACCGCATGGCTCAGGACGGCCGGGCGGCCCAGGCCCTGGCGACGGCGGCGCTCGGCGCCTTCATCGGCGGCATGGTGGCCTCGGTGTGCGTCGTGTTCCTCGCCCCCGTGCTGGCGGAGTTCTCCACGAGATTCGGCCCCGCGGAGTACTTCGCGCTCGCGCTCTTCGCGTTCGTGGCCACCTCCTCGGTGGTCGCGGACTCGGTGCTGCGCGGCCTGGCCTCCCTGGTGCTGGGACTGGGCATCGCCGTCGTCGGGATCGATGCGGTGACCGGCGCCGAGCGCTTCACGATGGGCTCCCCGCAGCTGTTCGACGGCATCCCGCTCGTGACCGTCACGGTGGCGATCCTCGCGCTCGGCGAGGTGTTCCACGTGGCCTCCCGGGTGCGCCGCGAGCACGAGGACCTGCGCATCCGCCGCACCGGCCGGCCGTGGCTGTCGGGCGCCGAGTTCCGCGAGGCCGCCCCGGCGTGGCTGCGCGGCACGGCGATCGGCCTGCCGTTCGGCATCGTGCCGGTGGGCGGCTCCGAGGTGCCGACGTTCCTGGCGTACTCGGCCGAGCGGCGCCTGGACCGGCGCCGGGCGCATCCGCAGTTCGGCCGCGGCGCGATCCGCGGGCTGGCGGCCCCCGAAGCCGCGGGCAACTCGACCACCGGCATGGCGATGGGTGCCCTGCTCACGCTCGGCCTGCCCGTCTCCGCGACGGCGGCCATCATGCTGGCGGCGTTCCGCCAGTACGGGCTGCAGCCCGGCCCCCTGCTGTTCGACCGCAGCCCGGACCTCGTGTGGGCGCTGCTGGCGAGCTTCTTCATCGCGATGGTCGTGCTGCTGGCGATCAACCTGCCGTTCGCGCAGCTGTGGGCCAAGCTCCTGCTCATCCCGAAGCACTACCTCTATGCGGGGATCACGCTGTTCTGCGGGCTGGGCATCTACGCCACCACGGGCGCGGTGTTCGACCTGCTGATGCTCCTGGGGATCGGCGTGCTGGGCTTCCTGATGCGGCGGTACGGCTACCCGCTGGCGCCGCTGATGATCGGCATGGTGCTCGGCCCGCTCGCGGAGACCAGCCTGCGCGACGCCCTGCTCAGCTCGGTGGGCGACCCGGCCGTGCTCGTCTCCACCCCCATCACGTGGGTGATCTACGGGATCCTCGTGCTCGTGGTGGCGTTCTCCGTGCGGGCCGCCGTCGTGCGCCGGACGCGCCAGGACGTGTGAGCGGAGGAGGGATCCACGTCCCCCGAGGCAACGCGGGTTGAGTTGTCACCGGTGTGCGGCCTCCGCACCCGTGACAACTCAACCCGCGTTTCTGGTGGGCGGCGGCCCGCTCAGTAGTGGTACGTGTCCGACGGCGCCGTGATCGCGTTGTCCTGGTCCGGATACCGCGTGGAGTGCACCCCGAACGCGGCGGCCAGCCCGAGGATCTTCTCCGCGCGCGCCTTGCGGGGCAGGTCGGAGCCGTTGCGGATCTCGCCGCCGTCGGCCTCGAAGTCCGCGAGGAACTCGTGGGCCCACGCCAGCTCCTCCTGGGACGGGCTGAGCCCCTCGTTCACGGCCGAGCACTGCTCCGGCGCGAGGCACAGCTTGCCGGTCATGCCGAACTCCGCGGTCACCGCCGTCGCCTCGGCGAGCTTCACGCCGGTGGAGCCCACGGTCGGCCCGTCGATCGCGCCCGGCAGCCCCGTGGCCCGCGCCGCGATCGTGAACTGGGACCGCGTGTACGCCAGCGCCATCGGCGACTCGCCCAGGCCGGTGTCGCGGCGGAAGTCGCCGATCCCGAAGGCCAGCCGGAACGTGCCCTTCGCGGCGGCGATCGAGTCGATCCGCTGCAGCCCGCGCGCCGTCTCCACGAGCGCCACGACGGGCACGCCGGGCAGCCGTCGGGCGGTCTCGTTCACGTGGTCCGTGGACTCCACCATCGCCAGCACGACGCCGGCCAGGCCGCCCTCGGAGACCGGCCCGCCCAGGTGCGCGGGCAGGGCCGCGGCGAGCGCCTCGACGTCCTGCTCCCACCACCGCGAGCCGTAGCCGTTGAGCCGCACCCAGCCGGTGTGCCCGGAGGTCAGCCAGGCGACGGCGTCCGCGCGGGCCTGGTCCTTGTCCTTGGGGGCCACGGCGTCCTCGATGTCGAGGATGACGATGTCCGCGGCCGAGTCCTCGGCGGGCTGGAACCGTTCGGGCTGGGCGGCGTTGACCAGCAGCCAGGAGCGGGCGAGCTCCGGGTCGATGCGCTGGCCGGGCACGGGCTGGAACGCGGGGGAGGGGGTGATCGCGGCGGGCAGGGTCACGGTCATGAGGGGCTCCTTCACGGGGCTGGGGCGTCGGGCCGAGGTCGCGGGCGGGGTGCCTCGCGCGGCGGACGGCCGGGGGACGGACCAGGTGGGCCCTGAGCGAGCGGCGTCGGTTCGACGCCGAAGGGCGCCGCGGGTGTGCGGCGCGTCCACAGCACAGTACACGCCGCTGTGTCCGACGTCACCCGGGTGGGCGTGGATCTCGGCTCAGAAGGGGTGACGGGTGCGGGGGGAGCGCGTAGCGTTCATCGGGGTCCGGACGACGTCGGCCGCGCAATGGGGCGCGGCCCTCCGCGCGTCGGTCGGGCCGCGACACACCCCTGCCCACCGGACCACGAGGACGCTCAATGACGAGGATCCCCGCCGAGGACGAGGCCGTGACGGCGCCGTCCTCCCCGCTCGACAACGCCCTGGCCCAGCTCTCCGCCGCCGTGAAGACGCTCGGCTACGACGAGGGCCTGCACCAGATGCTCGCCGCCCCCCGCCGCGAGATGGCCGTCTCCATCCCCCTGCGCCGCGACGACGGCTCCACCGAGGTGCTCCGCGGCTACCGCGTGCAGCACAACTTCTCCCGCGGCCCGGCCAAGGGCGGCGTGCGCTTCAGCCTGGACGTGGACCTGGACGAGGTCCGCGCACTGGCCATGTGGATGACCTGGAAGTGCGCCCTGCTGGACGTGCCCTACGGCGGCGCCAAGGGCGGGGTGACCATCGACCCGCGCCAGTACTCGAAGGCCGAGCTCGAGCGCGTCACCCGTCGCTACACCTCCGAGATCCAGCCGATCATCGGCCCCGAGGTGGACATCCCCGCCCCGGACGTGGGCACGGACGAGCAGACCATGGCCTGGATGATGGACACCTACTCGGTGAACGTCGGCCACACCACGCTCGGCGTGGTCACCGGCAAGCCCGTCTCGCTCGGCGGCTCGCTGGGCCGCGCCTCCGCCACCTCGGCGGGCGTGGTCCACGTGGCGCTCGCCGCGCTCGAGCACCTCGGCATCGAGCCGTCGCAGGCGACGGCCGCGGTCCAGGGCTTCGGCAAGGTCGGCGCCGGCACGGTCGAGCTGCTCGAGGCGGCCGGCGTGAAGGTCGTGGCCGTGTCCGACCAGTACGGCGCCGTGCGCGACGACGAGGGCCTGCACTACGACGCCCTGCAGAGGCAGCTCTGGGACACCGGCTCCGTGAAGGACACCCCCGGCACCGTGTCCATGGACGCGGACGAGCTGCTCGAGATGGACGTGGACCTCGTGGTCCCGGCCGCCGTGCAGTCCGTGCTGACCGAGGAGAACGCCCCGCGCGTGCGCGCCCGGCTGGTGGTGGAGGGCGCCAATGGCCCCACCACGGGCGAGGCCGACCGCATCCTCTCCGAGAAGGGCGTCCTGGTCGTCCCGGACATCCTGGCCAACGCCGGCGGCGTGATCGTCTCCTACTTCGAGTGGGTCCAGGCGAACCAGGCCTACTGGTGGAGCCGCGAGGAGGTGGACGAGCGCCTGAAGCGGCGCATGGTCGCTGCGTGGCAGGCCGTGCTGGCCACCTCCGAGAGTCGCCGCGTGAGCCTGCGGGAGGCCGCCACCCTGACCGCTGTCCAGCGCGTGGCCGAGGCCCACCGCACCCGCGGCCTCTACCCGTGACGGGGGGCGGCCCCGCCGCCTGACCCCGTCCGGCCGCCCGAGCGCGGCCCCGCTGCCCGCCCGCGGGCCGACGGCCCGGAACCCCGGAGGTTCCGGGCCGTCGTCGTGGGCGGACGCGGCCTGATGTGCCCCCGGACCGTGACCTCCGTCTCTATTTCGAATTTTGACGATCAAGCGTGGACGGCCTGCCCGGATGATGTTTGAATTTGAAACAAGTTCGGAGGCCCAGGAGCCATCGCCGCCGCGGCGGCCCACCCCGGACACACCAGACAGACCCGCTTCAGAAGGAGCACCCCATGAACGCCATCACCACCGGAACCTGGAATCTCGACGCCGCCCACTCGGACGTCGACTTCGTCGTCCGCCACGCGGGCATCTCCAAGGTGCGCGGCACCTTCCACGCCGTGGAGGGCCAGCTCGTCATCGCCGAGCAGTTCGCCCAGTCCTCCGTGGACGTGACCGTCGACGTCGCCTCCATCAGCACCAAGAACGAGGGCCGCGACGGCCACCTGCGCTCCGCCGACTTCTTCGACGTGGAGCAGTTCCCCACCATGACCTTCCGCTCCACCGAGGTCCGCGGCGAGCCCGAGGAGTTCACCCTGGTCGGGGAGCTGACGCTGCACGGCGTCACCCGGACCGTGGAGCTCGAGGCCGAGTTCGGCGGCCAGGACAAGGACCCCTTCGGCGTGACCCGCGTGGGTTTCGAGGCCACGGGCGAGATCTCCCGCAAGGACTTCGGCCTGACCTGGAACGCGGCCACCGAGGCCGGCGGCCTCCTGGTCTCGGACAAGGTGAAGCTCGAGATCGGCGCCGCCTTCGTGCTGCCCGAGGCCGACGCCCAGGCCTGAGCCTGAGCCGACCTCGCGCGGCGAGACCGGGTCCCTCGATGAGGGGCCCGGTCTCCTCGTAGGGTGGGGCCCATGATGGCTTCGAAGACCCCGCACCAGAACGTCATGTTCGACCTGCCCACGAAGGACGCCGGCCAGGACGGCGACCGGACGGGCCACGGCTACCTCGCGCTGCCCGCCTCCGGGAAGGGCCCCGGCGTGATCGTGATCCAGGAGTGGTGGGGCCTGGTGGACCACATCAAGGACGTGTGCGACCGCCTCGCCGACCTCGGCTTCGTCGCGCTCGCCCCGGACCTCTACGGCGGCTGGATCGCGCACGACGGCGACGAGGCCGGCGAGATGATGCAGAACCTGCCCGCCGAGGAGGGCGCCCGCCAGCTGGCCGGCGCCGTCGACTGGCTGCTCGCCCGGGACGAGGTGACCTCGCAGACCGTGGGGGCGATCGGCTTCTGCATGGGCGGCGGCTTCGTGCTCGCCCTCGCGGCCCAGCAGGGGGACAAGGTCTCCGCCGCCGTGCCGTTCTACGGCGTGGGCCAGGGCGTGCCCGGCGACTTCTCCGGCGTCACCGCCGCCATCCAGGGCCACTACGCCGAGCAGGACGACTCCTTCCCCGTCGAGGACGCGCGGCAGCAGGAGCAGCAGATCCGTGAGGAGTCCGGGGCCGACGTCGAGTACTTCTACTACGACGCCCCGCACGCCTTCCACAACGACGAGAACCCCCAGGGCAACTACCGGCCCGAGGCCGCGGCCCTCGCCTGGGACCGCGCCGTCTCCTTCCTGAAGGAGAAGGTCCGCTGAGCGGCTCCCGTGGCGGCCGGGGCGGGAAGTCCCGCGCGAGCAGGGGCGGCCCCGCCCGATCCACCCGCTCCGGCGGCGGGCGCGGCGTGGCCAAGGGCGTGAAGCCCGCGGGCCGCGCCGGGGGCGAGGGCCGGCGTCGTCCCGCGCCCGCGCCACCGGCCGACCTGCCCGTCCCGCCCGAGACCCTCTTCCTGGCCACCATCCCCGGGGCCACGCCGTCCACGTGGGTGGAGCGGTTCACCACGCGCCAGCGCGCGGTGCAGCTCGTCAACCACGACGACGCGGCCCAGCTGGCCCACCTCGCCCACGACGACGCCGGTCAGCCCCGCCACTTCCTGCCGCAGCTGGGCTACGTGCGGCGTCGACGCGACGTGTCCGCCGAGGAGTTCCTGCGCGCCGGCGGCGTCGACCCGCGGCACGTGCACCTCGTGGGCGTGTACTCCGAGCTGCCGGTGGTGTGCGTGGGCAGGGACCACCTGCTCGCCGCGTGGGACGTGGACGCGGACGGCCCGGTGCCGCCCGCCGAGCTCGACCCGGACGAGGAGCTGGATCCCGCCCGCTTCGCCCCGGCCCCCAGCGCGGAGCCGATGGACGCCGCCGAGCTGCCCGGCGCGGGCGAGCGGATGGCCCTGGAGATCGCCGCGTCCGGCGCCGGCCACGTCGTGCTGCCGATGTCCGTGGCCCGCATGTTCGGCCGCAAGGACGTGATCGTGCTGCCGCTGGCCTCCACCCTCGACGACACCGTGGGCCTGTCCCGCGCCGACCGCGAGGCCGCCGCCACGCGGTCGGCGCTCGCGGACGAGCAGGCGCGGGCCGAGGCGGAGGCGGGCGCCGCCGTCGTCGACGGGCCGGATCCCGCGCGCCACGACGACGACGCCCGCCACCCCGGCTGGGACGTCGCCCTGGCCTGGCTCAAGGCGGCCGACTCGGAGCTCGTGCAGGCGTTCGTGGGGGTGGCGCGCGGGCGGCGGGGCGCCAGCTCGCGCTGAGGGCGGGCGCGCCTATGCTCGGAATGAGCCGCATCACACTCAAGGAGGGCGCATGTCCGAGCATCAGCAGCACGTCGGCCGCCGGGACCCCCGGATCAGCGACGAGGCCATCGAGCGGGGCCGCCGCGCCCACGAGCTCGACCGCGCGCACGTTTTCCACTCGTGGAGCGCGCAGCGCGACCTCACACCCATGACCATCCTCGACGCCGAGGGGTCGTGGGTGTGGGACGGCGAGGGTCGGCCCATGGTCGACTTCAGCGGGCAGCTCGTCTTCACGAACGTCGGCCACCGCCACCCGAAGATCGTGGCCGCGATCCGGGAGCAGGCCGAGACGCTGGCCACCGTGGCCCCGCAGCACGTCAACGACGCCCGGTCCGAGGCGGCCCGGCTGATCACGGAGCGGCTGCCGGAGTCCATCAACCACGTGTTCTTCACGAACGCGGGCGCGGAGGCCAACGAGCACGCGGTGCGGATGGCGCGCCTGCACACGGGCCGACACAAGGTGCTCTCCGCGTACCTCTCGTACCACGGCGCCACGCGCCTGACGGCGAACCTGACCGGCTCCCTGCGACGCGTGGGATCGGACTCGGCCTCCGACGGCGTCGTGCACTTCCAGCCGGCGTACACGTACCGCTCCGCGTTCGGCTCGGAGAGCGACGAGCAGGAGGCCGAGCGCGCGCTGGCCCACCTGCGCGACGTGATCGAGCTCGAGGGCCCCTCCACCGTGGCCGCCGTGATCCTCGAGGCCGTCCCCGGCACTGCGGGCATCTTCCTGCCGCCACCGGGCTACATGGCCGGCGTCGGGGAGCTGTGCCGCGAGCACGGGATCCTGCTGATCATCGACGAGGTCATGGTCGGCTTCGGCCGCGTGGGCGAGTGGTTCGGCCACCAGCTGACGGGCGTCACCCCGGACATCGTCACGTTCGCCAAGGGGGTCAACTCCGGGTACGTGCCGCTGGGCGGCGTCGCCATGAGCGACGACGTCTACGAGAGCTTCGCGACCACGCCCTACCCCGGCGGCCTGACCTACTCGGGCCACCCCCTCGCGTGCGCGGCCGCCGTCGCCGCGATCACCGCGATGGAGGAGGAGGGCATGGTCGCCCATGCGAAGCGCATCGGCGATCAGATCATCGGGCCGCGCCTGGCCGAGATCGCCGCGGCCCACCCGAGCGTGGGCGAGGTGCGCGGCGCCGGCGCGTTCTGGGCCGTCGAGCTGGTGAAGGACCGGCAGACCCGGGAGCGGCTGGCCCCGCTCGGTCAGGTGGCGCCCGTGATGGGGCGGATGATGGCCGAGGCGAAGGACCGCGGGCTGCTGCTGTTCATGGCCGAGAACCGGTTCCACCTGTGCCCGCCGCTGAACATCTCGGACGAGGACCTGCGCTTCGGCCTCGACGTGCTCGACCAGGTCCTCGCCCTCGCCGACGAGGAGGTCGCGGCCGGCTGACGGGACCCGCCCCCCAGCCCCGCCCGGCCCCGCCCCAGTCCGCCCACCCCGCGTTTTCGAACGTGAAATGGGGGTTCTCAGCGCTTTCGGTCGTGAGATTGGCCCTATCTCACGACCGAAAGTGCGCGTGGCGCGGGGATGCGCGAGGCGGGGCGCCCGGGGCCGGGGTCAGCCGAGCCGGCCGGCCTCCGAGGCCTCGAACTGCTCCTCGTCCTCGGGCACCGGCTCGGTGCCGCGGGCGCGGGCGATCGCCGTCATGAGGTGGTACACCACCAGGGCGGCGACCGTGCCGAGCGTGATGCCGCCGAACACGAGCCCGCCGACCACGAGCTGGGGGTCGGCGATCGCGATGATCAGGCCCGCACCCGCCGTCATGAGGTTCACGGTGTTGGAGAAGTCCACGCGGTTCTGCACCCAGATGCGCACGCCCATCATGCCGATCATCCCGTAGAGGATGATGCCCGCGCCGCCGGCCACCCCGGCCGGGATGGTGGCGACGGCGGCCCCGAACTTCGGCAGGAACGCGAGGGCGATCGCGGTCAGGCCGGCCACCCAGTACGCCGCCGTCGAGTAGACGCGCGAGCTGGCCATCACGCCGATGTTCTCCGCATACGTGGTGGTGCCGACGCCGCCGCCCGCGCCGGAGAGCATGGTGGACAGGCCGTCCGCGATCAGGGCACGGCCGGTGAGCGGGTCCAGGTCGCGCTTGGTCATCAGCCCGACGGTCCTGACATGGCCGATGTTCTCCGCGACCAGCACGAGCACCACGGGCAGGAACAGGGGCAGCAGGTCCCATCGCAGCTCCGGGCCGTGGAAGGGCGGCAGCCCGATCCAGGCGGCCTCCCGGACGGCGGCGAAGTCCACCTGGCCCTGCGCGAGGGCCAGCACGTAGCCCACCACGATGCCCACGAGGATGGACAGGCGGCCCAGGAGCCCCCGGAACGTCACGGCCGTGAGCACCACCGCCAGGGCCGTGCCGAACGTGGTGACCGGCACCTCCTGCATGGCCGTCGTCGTGGCGCCGGCGAGGTTGAGGCCGATCAGGGCCACAATCGTGCCCATCACCGCCGGCGGCATGAGCGCGTGGATCCATCCGGTGCCGGCGCGGTGCACGATCACGCCGATCACCGTGAGCAGCAGGCCCGTCACGAGGATGCCGCCGAGCGCGGCCCCCGTGCCGCCGATCGTGGCGGCGGCCGTCAGCGGTGCGATGAACGCGAACGAGCTGCCCAGGTACGAGGGCAGGCGGTTGCCCGTGATGACCAGGAAGAGCAGGGTGCCGAGGCCGGAGAAGAGCAGCGCCGTCGTCGCGGGCATGCCGGTCAGGGCGGGCACGAGCACGGTGGCACCGAACATGGCCATCACGTGCTGCACGCCGATGCCCACGGTCCGGGGCCAGCTCAGCCGCTCGTCCGGGGCGACGACGGTGCCCGGGGTGATGGTGCGGCCGTCGCCGTGGAGGCGCCAGCCGGGGCCGCGCGAGGGCCGGGTGGGGGTGGGGGACATGGCCGCCTGCCGAGGGGTCGAGGATGGGGGTGTCGGGCGTTTCTCGGGGGCCTGGAAGCCTGCGCACAGCCCCGGTTCCGCGCCGGTGATTAGGGTACCGTGGGGCGCGTGGCTCAGTACTGTGGTGTGATCGGAGAGGCGCTCGTCGACGTCGTGGTCTCGGACACCGCGACCCCCCGCGTGCACGTCGGGGGCAGCCCCCTGAACGTGGCCGTGGGCCTGAGCCGGCTGGAGCGGCCCGTCCTGTTCGCCGGCCGCCTCGGCCGCGATGCGCACGGGGACATGATCGCCTCGCACCTGCGGGAGAACGGCGTGCGCTGCCTGCTCGAGCAGGATTCCGCCGCCACCTCCGTGGCCACCGCTCGCCTTGACCCCACGGGCGCCGCCAGCTATGAGTTCGAGCTGGACTGGACGCTGCCGCCCGCCGCTGCGCTCGCCCGGGACTTCGACGACGCCGCCGGCGGCCCGCTGCACCACATGCATGCCGGCTCCATCGCCACCATGCTCGCCCCCGGCGACGCCGAGGTGATGGCCCTGCTCGAGCGGATCTCGGCGGTCACGACCATCAGCTACGACCCCAACGTGCGGCCCACGATCGTGCCGGACCGGGCGTTCGCCCGCGCCCGCGCGGAGGAGTCCGTGCGGCTGGCGGACGTGGTGCACGCCTCGGACGAGGACATCGCGTGGCTGTACCCGGACCGCCCGCTGCGCGAGTCGCTGCAGGCGTGGCAGCAGATGGGCCCGGCGTTCGTGGTGATGACCCGCGGCGCCGAGGACATCGTGGCCGTCACCGCGCATGGCGTGGTGGAGCGCCCGATCGTGCCCGTGGACGTCGCGGACACCGTGGGCGCCGGCGACTCGTTCACCGCCGCCCTGCTCGCCGCCCTCGACGACCGCTCCCTGCTCGGCGCCGCGAACCGCGGCCGCCTGCACGCGATGGACCCGGCCGACGTCGAGTCGGTGCTGATCTACGCCTCCCGCGCGTCGGCGATCACGGCCTCCCGCCCGGGGGCGGACCCGCCCACGCGGGCCGAGCTGGCGGACTGACCCCACGCCCTCCCGTCCCCGCACGAATCTGTTGCGCAGCTGACCCTTCCGGCGGGCGGGGACGCCCCCAGAAGAGTCAGAGACGCAGACGATCCCGCCCGCCTCAGAGCAGGCCCAGCCCTCGCACGGCGTCGCGCTCGGCCTCCAGCTCGGCGACGGTCGCAGCCAGCCGCCCGCCCTCACCCGGCAGCACGGACTCGTCCGGCTCCAGCCCCGGCACGATCCGCCACGCGGTGCCGCCGTCGGACGTCACGGGGAACGAGCTGATCAGCCCCTCCGGCACCCCGTAGGAGCCGTCCGAGACCACCGCGGCCGACGTCCGGCGCGGCGCCCCGTCCGCGTCCGCACCGGTGCCGAGGGTCCAGTCGCGCATGTGGTCGATCGCCGCGGATGCCGCCGACGCCGCCGAACTCGCCCCGCGCACCTCGATGATCTCCGCGCCCCGCTTCGCCACGCGCGGCACGAACTCCTCGCCCGCCCACGCCGGATCCACCACCTCGAGCGCCGGCCGCCACGTCCCGTCCACCCGCACGCGGGCGTGGGTGAGGTCCGGGAACTGGGTCGCGGAGTGGTTGCCCCAGATCGTCACACCGGCCACGTCCGTCACCGCGACGCCGGCCCGCGCCGCCAGCTGCGCCACGGCCCGGTTGTGGTCCAGCCGGGTCAGCGCCGTGAAGCGCTCGGCCGGCACGTCCGGGGCGTGGGCGGCGGCGATCAGCGCGTTGGTGTTGGCCGGGTTCCCGACGACGACGACCCGCACGTCCTCCGCCGCGTGGTCGTTGATCGCCCGGCCCTGAGGGCCGAAGATCCCCCCGTTCGCCTCGAGCAGGTCGCCCCGCTCCATGCCCTTCGCGCGGGGCCGCGCGCCGACGAGCAACGCGTGCTGGACCCCGTCGAAGGCCCGGGCCGGGTCGTCCGTGACCTCGACGTCCGCCAGCAGGGGGAAGGCCGAGTCGGCGAGCTCCATGGCCGTGCCCTCCGCGGCGCCGAGGGCGGCCGGGATCTCGAGCAGGCGCAGCCGGACCGGGGTGTCCGGGCCGAGCATCCCGCCGGCGGCGATGCGGAAGAGCAGCGCGTAGCCGATGTTGCCGGCGGCGCCGGTGACGGTGACCGTGCGGGGCGTCGTGGACGCGGGGTCCGGGGCGGTGTCCTGTGCGGTGGTCTGCAGTGCGGTGTCCACGCCCCCATCGTGCCCCCGCTCGCCCGCGGAGGACACCCCGGCCCGCCGCACGGCCCCGGCCTAGACTGAGCGCATGCCCGCCCTGCCCCTGCCCTCGCGCCGTCCGCGGATGATCGCGACGGACCTGGACGGCACCATCATCGGGTACCGGCACACGCGGTCGGGGCGCCTGAGCCCGCGCACCATCGCGGCGCTGCGGGACGCCCACGACGCCGGCGTCGAGGTGGTGTTCGTGACCGGCCGTCCCCTCCGCTGGCTCGGCCCGCTGAGCGCGCAGCTCGGCCCCGTCGGCCCGGTGATCTGCTCCAACGGCGCCGTCCTCGTGGACACCGCCACGGACGACGTCCTGATCGCCCACCCCATGCCCGTCGAGGCCGTGTGGACCGCCACGGACCGGCTGCGCGCCCTGGACCGCACCGTGTCCTTCGGCGCCGAGACCCTCGAGGGCTTCTTCTGGGAGCACGCGTTCTCCGAGCGCGCCGAGTTCCGGGCCGAGGTCCACGCGGCGGCCACGCTCGAGGCCGCGCTGCCGGGTCGGCTGGGCGTCGTGAAGCTGCTGGCCCGCTCGGACACCCTGTCCCCGGACGCCTTCCTCGCCGCGGCCCGCGCCGAGCTGGACGAGCTCGTGAGCGCCACGCACTCCGCGCCCGGCATCGCGCTCGTGGAGATGTCCGCGCCGGGCGTGCACAAGGCCGCGACCCTCGCCGAGTTCGCCACGAGCCGGGGGGTCGCGCCGGCCGACGTCGTCGCGTTCGGGGACATGCCCAACGACCTGGAGATGCTCCAGTGGGCCGGTCTCGGCCTGGCCGTGGCCTCGGGGCACCCGTCGCTGCTGGCCGCGGCGGACGGCGTGGTCGGGGCGTGCGACGACGACGGGGTGGCCGCCACCGTCGAACGCCTGCTGGAGCTGCCCACGGACTGAGCCGCGGGCCGCCCCGGGCGGGTCAGAGGAACTCGTACGGGTCGAACGCCTCGACGTCGATCACGCGCAGGCGCGGCAGGGACGAGTCGAACGCGCCCACCGTGTGCTCGAGGTCGAAGAACTCGACCCCGGGGATGCGGCGCAGCTCGTGGGAGAGGAACTCCTCGAAGCCCATGATCCCGGTGCGTCGGCCCGGCGTGGCCGCGAGGTCGGTGAGCTGGGGGGCGAAGTCGGAGTCGTGGCTGACGAGGACGACGTCGTCCTCCCGGCCCAGCAGCGCCTCCGCGGTGCGCTGGATGCCGATGTCCACGACCTTGCCCTCGCCGCGCAGCATGATCGGCTGGAAGCCGAGGGCGGTGAGCGCCTGGACGAACGGGATGGGGATCTCGCCGTCGATGGCGAGGAAGAACAGGCCCTTGACCGGCTGGTCCCAGCGGTCCTCGAGGTAGCCGAGCAGGCGCTTCCAGCGTGGCCGCTCGTCGGGCTGGGGGCGCCGCTGCAGGATGGACGTGCCGAGGGTGGCGTCGATGTTCTCGCCGTCGATCAGCAGGTAGGTGGTTCGCTCGCTCACGCTCTTGAGGCTACCCGCTGGGATGGACGTCGGTCAGCGCGCGCGGTCGAACGGGGCCGTCAGCAGGCGGACGACGCCCTCGAGCGGCCCCGCGCGGAACGGGCCGACGCGCACGACGGCCCGCCACAGCAGCGGCAGCAGCAGCGCGCCGACGACCAGCACGGCCAGGTTGAACCACGTGTCGTCCGCGCCGGTGGCGCTGCGCCACGGCCCGGGTCCGAGCCGCCGCACCCAGCCGAGGTACCACAGGTGCGCCACGTACACGGACAGCGTCATCGCGCCGGGCACGGCCAGCAGCCCGGCCCGCCGCGGCGCCAGGGCCGCGCACGCACCGAGGACGGCGAGCACCAGGCCCGTGTCCAGCAGGGCCTCCGCGGGGGTCGCCGTGTAGGGCACGGGGGCGGCGCCGGTCTGCGTCCGGGACAGGGCGAGCACGACGCCGGCCAGCGCGATCCCCCCGGCCGCCCAGGCGAGCCCCGTGAGCCGTGCGCGCCGGGCCGGGGCCGCCGTCGTCGTGCCGTGGACGGTGGCGACCAGCACCGCCCCCAGCAGCGCCCACGCGAGGAACAGGGGGAGACGGTACGGGCCGTCCGTGAGGAACGCGGAGACCCACGGGGTCAGCGTCGCGCGGCTCAGCCCGAGGGCCTGAGCGAGGGGGACGAGCCGGTCGACGACGTCGGCCGTCGGTGTGGCGGCGAGCAGGAGGCCGCCTCCGCCGGCCAGGACGGCGAGCACGAGGTGCGCGGCGAGGGGGAGGGCGGCCAGCAGCGCCATGATCACTGTGAGCACGGCCAGGTGTGCCAGCACGTTCACGACGGCTGCCCCGAAGTGCCCGGCCAGCCACACCGCCCCGCACAGGGCGGCCGCCCGCACGAGCGCGCGAGGCACGGCCCGGCCACGGCCCAGCCACTCCGCCTCGAGGCGCGCGCCCACGCCCACGAGCGCCGCGAACAGGGGCGCGGTGAGGTACTCGGAGAGGTGGAGCACCCCGCCCGGGCCGCCGGTGGGCGCCGTGTGGGCGACCATCATCGAGACCAGGGCCAGGCCGCGCGCGACGTCCACCCAGACCAGGCGGCTGCGTGCGGTGTGGGTGGCGGCGGGGATGTGGGACGAGCGGGCGGACACGGCGACCTCCGGGGTGGGGGACTCAGTCCAGGACGCGGGTCAGGTCGGCATCCTCGTAGCGGACCGGCTTCGAGCCGGTGACGAGCTTGTGGCCGAGCCACAGCGCGAGGAACAGGGGCAGGCCGATGTAGGCGCTGGCCACGGCCACGAGGTCCACGTCGCCCATGAACGCCTGGTAGTTCTGGCCGAGGATCACGACGGCGCACATGACCAGCGCGACGATCGGGCCCAGGGGGAACAGGAAGGCGCGGTAGGGCAGGTCCTTCGGGTCGTGGCCCTGCGCGACGTAGGCCCGCCGGAACCGGTAGTGGCTCCAGGCGATGCCCATCCACACGATGAACCCGGCCAGGCCCGAGGCGGAGACGAGCCACACGTAGGCGGCGCCGTCCCCGATGAACGTGGTCAGGAAGCACGCCGCGCCCACCGCGGTGGTGGCGTAGAGGGCGTTCATGGGCACGCCGCGCCGGTTCACCTTCGCCAGGAAGCGCGGGGCCTTGCCGGAGTCGGCCAGGGCCCAGAGCATGCGGGTGGAGGCGTACAGGCCCGAGTTGCCCGCGGAGAGGATGGCCGTGAGGATCACGGCGTTCATCACGGAGGCGGCGGCGAGCACGCCCGCGTTCTCGAAGACGAGCGTGAACGGGGAGATCGAGATGTCCTCGACGTCGCTGCCCAGCAGGTGGGGGCTGGTGTAGGGGATGAGGAAGCCGACGACGGTGATTGCGCCGACGTAGAAGAGCAGGATGCGCACGAACACGGTGCGGATCGCCTTGGGCACGTTCTTCTCCGGGTCCTCGGCCTCGCCCGCGGCCACGCCGACCAGCTCGGTGCCCTGGAAGGAGAAGCCGGCCACCATGAAGATCGCCAGGATGCCGGCGCCGCCGCCCACGAAGGGGGCCTCGCCGTCCGTCCAGTTGTGGAAGCCGGGGGAGGAGCCGCCGAGGATGCCGACGATCATCAGGACGCCGAGCACCAGGAAGATCACCACGGTGGCGACTTTGATGAGCGAGAACCAGAACTCGCTCTCGCCGTAGGCGCGCGTGGAGAGGGCGTTGAGGCCGAAGAGCAGCACGAGGAAGGTCGCGGACCAGATCCACGAGGGCACGTCCGGGAGCCAGTACCGCATGATCAGGGCCGCCGCAACGAGCTCGGCGGCCACCGTGATCGCCCAGTTGTACCAGTAGTTCCAGCCGATGGCGAAGCCGAACGAGGGGCTCACGAAGCGGGTGGAGTACTCCTCGAACGCGCCGGAGACCGGCAGGTACGTGGACATCTCGCCGAGCGACTGCATCAGCAGGAACACCATGAAGCCGATGGCCACGTAGGCCGCGAGGGCGCCACCGGGGCCGGCGGTCGCGATGGTGTTGCCCGAGGCCACGAACAGGCCCGTGCCGATGGCGCCGCCCATCGCGATCATCGTCAGGTGCCGGGACTTGAGGGTGCGTTGCAGGGAGCCGCCCTCATGGGTGGCGTGGGCGGCGGAGGCGGCCGGCGTCGACGGGGACGTCCGGGGTGCGCTGGTGTCCACGGTGGCCTTTCGGTGGAGGAGCGGTCGGACGCGCGTCGAAGGCCGCGGCGTCCCACCCTGCTGCACGGTGGTAGAAGGGTATCCCGGCCGGGCGCGTCCGTCAGGCGGCGGGGACGAGTTCGGCGCGCAGTGCGGCCGTGAACGCGTCCACGTCCTCCTCGGTCGTGTCGAAGCCGCACACCCACCGCACCTCGCGGCGCGCCGCGTCCCAGTCGTAGAACCGGAAGCGGGTGCGCAGCCGGTCGGCCACGCCCTCGGGCAGGACGGCGAACACGGCGTTGGCGTCCGTGGCCTGCGTGAACTCGACGCCGGCCAGCGAGCCGTCGGCGACCCCCGCCTCGATGCCGGCGCGCAGCCGGGCGGCCATGGCGTTGGCGTGGCGGGCGGAGCGCAGGTACAGGTCGCCGTCGAACAGCGCGAGCAGCTGCGCCGAGACGAAGCGCATCTTCGAGGCCAGCTGCATCTGGTTCTTGCGCAGGTACACGAGGCCGTCCGCGGCGTCCGGGTCGAGCACGACGACGGCCTCGGCCAGCAGCGCCCCGTTCTTGGTGCCGCCGAGGGAGAGCACGTCCACGCCGACGTCGGTGGTGAAGGCGCGCAGCGGCAGGCCCAGGGAGGCCGCGGCGTTGGCGATGCGGGCGCCGTCCATGTAGACGCGCATCCCGTGCTCGTGGGCGTAGTCCGTGATGGCCTTGACCTCCTCCGGGGTGTAGACCGTGCCGAGCTCGGTGGACTGGGTGAGGTAGACGACCAGGGGCTGGGCACGGTGCTCGTCGCCCCAGCCCCACGCCTCGGCGGCGATCAGCTCGGGGGTGAGCTTGCCGTCGTCGGTGGCCACGGGCAGCAGCTTGATGCCGGCGGACTTCTCGGGCGCGCCGCCCTCGTCCACGTGGATGTGCGCGGTGTCCGCGCAGATCACCGCGCCCCAGCGGGGCAGCATGGCCTGGAGCCCGACGACGTTCGCCCCGGTGCCGTTGAACATCGGCCACACGGTGGCGTCCTCGCCGAAGTGCTGGGCCACGACCTCCTGGAGGCGGGCCGTGTACACGTCCTCGCCGTAGGCGACCTGGTGGCCCCCGTTGGCCTCGGCGATCGCCGCGAGCACCTCCGGGTGGACGCCGGAGTAGTTGTCCGAGGCGAAGCCCCGCTCCTGCGGATCGTGGATCCTCTGCATGTCAGTCCGTTCCCTTCTCCTGGAGCGTGAGGACGGCGTCGTTCAGCGCGCCCGCCTCAGCCTTCCACAGTCGCGCGTACTCCTCGGCCAGCCGTTCCTCGAGCCCGGCGAGGGACTTCACGCGGAACACGACGGCCGCCGAGCGCAGCGGCGCCTCCGCGTCCCGGGCGGCCTTGGCCCAGCCCTGCGCGACCGCGCGGGTCCATGCCTCGCTCGCCGCCTTCACCGCGGCGTAGTTCGCGCCGCCGGCGAGCGGCCGGGTCACCGCCGTGGACGAGACGATCGCGAGGCGACCGGCGGACGAGGCCCGCAGGTCGTCGTCGAGGGCCCGGCTCACGTGCCGCAGCGCCGTGAACGAGGCCTCGAGGGCGCGGTAGTCGTCCTCGGTCTGGCCGGTGAGGCCCCCGCCGCCGCGCCAGCCGCCCACCAGGTGGAGCAGGCCGTCGATCCGGGTGCCGCGGGCGTGCAGGTCCTCCACGAGGCCGCGGACGGCGGCCTCGTCCGTGAGGTCCAGGGCCGCGGTCTCGGCGCCGAGCGCGGCGAGGGGGGCGAGCTTCGCGGCGTCGCGCCCGGTCGGGACGACGTGCGCGCCGGCGTCGAGGAGCGTGCGCGTGGCGGCCCGCCCCGAGGCGCTCGTGGCGCCCGCGATCAGGACGGCGCGGTCGGTCAGGGCGGCCACGGGTCAGGCGTCCGTGCCGCGGATCCCGGCGGTGGACTCGATGACGCCGCACATCTTCTTCTCGAGGGCCTCGAAGAACATGGACAGCGGGAACTCGTCGTCGAGCACGAGGTCGGTGTAGCCCTTGGGCGGGCCGGCGAGCACCTCGCGCGGCAGGCCCTGCGCCCACACGGAGGCCGGGTGCGGGGTGACCACGGAGGCGACGAGCTCGTAGGCCTGGAGCCAGTGCACGGTCTTGGGGCGGTCGATGGACTCCCAGTAGAGCGTGTCGATGGCGTCGCCCAGCTCGACGACGGCGTCGGCGAGCCGGTCCCAGTCCACGCTGAGCTCGACGTCGCGCCACTGGATCACGTCCTTGCGGTGCAGCCAGGCGAAGAGCAGCTGGCCGCCGAGGCCGTCGTAGTTGCGGACGCGGGAGCCGGTGAGGGCGAAGCGGAAGACGCGGTCGAAGAGGACGGCGTGCTGCACGAGCCCGGCGTGGCGGCGGGTCTGCTCCTCGAGCGCGGTGAGCTGCTCACCGGCGGCGGCGCGCGCCGTGAGGCGGCGCTCGATCGCCACGCACTCGCGGAAGGCGGTCATGTCGCAGCGCATCTCCTCGAGCGTGTAGAGGAAGAAGGGCATGCGCTGCTTGATCATGAACGGGTCGAAGGGCAGGTCGCCGCGCATGTGCGTGCGGTCGTGGATGAGGTCCCACATCACGAAGGTGCCCTCGGCGAGCTCCTGGCAGGAGAGCAGTTCGGCGAGCTCGGCCGGGAGCTCGAGCTGGGTGATCTCGGCGGCGGCGGTGACGACCCGGCGGAAGCGGGCGGCCTCGCGGTCCTGGAAGATGGCGCCCCACGTGAAGGTGGGGATCTCGCGCATGGCCACGGTCTCGGGGAAGAGCACGGCGGAGTTCGTGTCGTAGCCGGGGGTGAAGTCGATCAGGCGCAGGGAGAGGAAGAGGCGGTTGCCGTAGTCGCCGGCCTCCAGTGCGGCGATGAACTCGGGCCAGATGGTCTCGACGACGAGGGCCTCCACGTGCCGGTCGGGGGAGCCGTTCTGCGTGTACATCGGGAAGACCACGAGGTGCCGGACGCCGTCGACGCGGTGCTCCTGCGGCTGGAAGGCGACGAGGGAGTCCAGGAAGTCGGGCTCGGCGAAGCCGCCGTCGGCCCAGCGGGCGAAGTCGCGGGGCAGGGCGGCGAGGTAGGCGGCGTCGTGCGGGAAGAGCGGGGCGAGCTCCTCGACGGCGGCGACGATGGTCTCCACGTGCTTGCGCGCGGCGGCGTGGTCCGCGGGGTCGGGGATGGAGCCGTCCTTGACCTGCAGGGGCTGCAGGGCGGTGGCGGCGGCCTTGAGGCGGAGCCAGGCCGGGTGGGTCTCGACGGTGCGCGCGTCGGCCGGGGTCTCCGGGACGACGACGTCGGCCTGGGCGGGCTGCAGAGTGGTGGACATGGAACCCTCCTGAGGTCGAATTGCCGGAAAATATCCGGTGACGCGGATCACTTGCCGGAAGTGTTCCATGAGGGCACGGGGCTGTCAACCCGGCGGCCGGGGCCGGCTGATAGCGTGCGGCGCATGGACGACCCTGTCGACGCGCGGCTCGCGGCCGCCGTCTCCCATGACCCGCGCGCCACGCTCGCCCAGCTCTCCGAGCGGGTCGGCCTGTCGACCTCCGCTGTGCAGGCGCGCCTGCGCCGGCTCGAGAGCACGGGCGTCATCACGGGCTACCGTGCGCTGCTCGACCCCGAGGCCGTGGGCAGGCCGCTCTCCGCGTTCATCGAGATCAGCCCGCTGGACCCGCGCCAGCCCGACGACGCCCCCGAGCTCCTCGAGTCCATCGCGGCGATCGAGGCGTGCCACTCCGTGGCCGGCGACGCCGCGTACATGCTCTTCGTGCGCGTCGGCTCGCCGCGCGAGCTCGAGGCCCTCGTGACGGAGATCCGCCAGACGGCGTCGGTGTCCACCCGGACCACCGTGGTGCTGCAGACCTTCTACGAGCACCGCCCCATGCTGGAGTTGCCGGCGGAGGACTGAGGGCGGGCGCGTCGGCCCCACCTGTCACGTGAGTGGTCGGAATGAGGGCGGGTCTGACGCTCATTCCGACCTCTCGCGTTCCCGGCTGCGGCAGTGAGTACCCCACCGCCCGTCCCGCTACGGTGATCCCGTGCGTCCGACCTCGCCCCGTCCCGCCCCCGCCTACCTCACCGACTCCGTCCCCGCCCGTCGCGGCCACCCGCTGGGGTTCGCCCACCGGGGCGCCGCCGTCGACCGGGAGAATTCCCTGGCCGCGTTCGCGGACGCCCACGCCGCCGGGTTCACCTACCTCGAGCTGGACGTGCGCACCACGGCGGACGGCGAGCTCGTCGTGTTCCACGACGAGACTCTGGACCGCGTCAGCACGGGCCGCGGCCGGCTGCGCGACCACACGTGGGAGCGGCTGGCGGACGTCACGGTCGGCGGGGAGCCGCTGCTGCGCTTCACCGAGCTGCTCACGGCGCTCCCCGAAGCCCGCCTGAACGTGGACCTCAAGGACCGCGCGTCGGCCCCGGCCCTGGCCCGCATCCTCGCCGAGCACGGCGCGTGGGACCGCGTGCTCGTCGCCTCGTTCCACGACTCGCGGCGCCGCCTCTTCCGGCGCGCCCTCGCCCGCCTCGGCCACCCCGAGCGGGCGTACGGGCCGGAGCGGGTGGCGACGTCGGGCGGGGCGGCCGCCATCGCGGCGCTCGTGACGCTGGGCCCGCTGGGACTGACCCGCTGGCTGCGCCGGTGCGCCCTCGACGTCGACTGCGTGCAGGTGCCCGTCCGGCACGGCCGCGTGCCCGTGGCCACCGCCGACTTCGTGCGCCGCTGCCACGCGGCGGGCCTGCCGGTGCACGTGTGGGTCGTGGACGAGCCCGCGGAGATCGAGCGCCTGCTCGACCTCGGCGTCGACGGCGTCATGACCGACCGCGCCGACGTCCTCGCTGAGGTCTACGCCCGACGCGGCTTCTGGCCGCAGCGCTGATCCCCGCCCCCTCAGAGCATCTTCGGCAGCAGCGCCCGCTTCATCCGCCCGTACGGCGGGTACGCGGTCTTGAGCGTGTCCACCTGGTCCGACTTCGTGATGGACGGGCGCAGGTGGGAGAACGTCTCGAACCCGTGGATGCCGTGGTACGCGCCCATCCCGGACGCGCCGATCCCGCCGAACGGCAGCGTCGCGATGCCGGCGTGCAGCAGGCCGACGTCGTAGCCGAGGCCGCCGGCCTGTACCTGGTCGTCGAACGCGCGGTGGTAGCTCGGCCGGTCCGTGAAGAGGTAGGCGGCCAGCGGGTGCGGGCGCTCCGCGATGAAGTCCAGGGCGTCCTGGAAGGTGTCCACGGTCAGCACGGGCAGGATCGGGCCGAACAGCTCCTCCTGCATGAGCGCGCCGTCGGGCCGCACGCCCGTCACCACGGTCGGCGCCATGTACCGTCCTGCCACATCCACGTCGCCGCCGACGAGCAGCTCGGCGCCGGCGTCGAGGTCCGTCTGGAGCATCTCCCGCAGCCGCTCCGCGTGCTCGGCGGAGATGAGCCGGCCGTAGTCCTTCGACGCGCGGGGGTCGTCGCCGTAGAACTCGCGCAGGGTTGCGGGGAGCTCGGCGGTCACCTGGCGCAGCGCGGCCTCGCCGACGGCCAGCACGTAGTCCGGGGCCACGCACGTCTGGCCCGCGTTGGTGAACTTCGCCCACGCGATGCGGCGGGCCATCGCTCCCGTGTTCCGCGACGGCGTCACCACCGCCGGCGACTTGCCGCCCAGCTCGAGCGTCACGGGGGAGAGGGTCTTCGCCGCCGCCTCGTAGACGATCCGGCCCACGCGCTCCCCGCCGGTGTAGAGGATGTGGTCCCACGGCTCCGCCAGCAGCGCGGTGTTGCACTCCTTGCCGCCCGCCACCACGGAGACCAGCGCGGAGTCCAGGTACTGCGGCACCAGCTCCCGCAGCGCCGCCGCCGTGGCCGGGGCCTTCTCCGACGGGCTGAGCACCACCGTGTTGCCGGCCGCCAGCGCACCCACGACCGGGGCGAGCGCGAGCTGCACCGGGTAGTTCCACGCGCCGATGACCAGCACGAGACCCTTGGGCCGCGGCCTGACCTCCGCGCTCGCGGGCCGCAGGGCCAGCGGCAGCTTCACGGGCCGCGGCTCCATCCAGTCGGTCAGGTGCAGCAGCGCGTGGTCCACCTCGGAGCGCACCGAGACGATCTCCGTGATCAGCGCCTCGGTGGCCGGCTTGCCCAGGTCCGTGCCGAGCGCCGCGACGAACCGGTCCGCGTGCTCGGTCAGCATCCGCTTCAGGCCCTTGAGCTGGCGCACCCGCACCGCGCGCGGGTGGGCGGCGCGGGAGCGGGCGGCGGCGCGCAGCCGCTCGACGGCGGCCCGCGGCTCCTCGGGTCGGGGCCCGGCCGGCGCGATCGGCAGGGCCTCGGTGGGCAACGGCTCGCGGACCGGATCGTCGGCGGGGGAGTCGGGGGAGTCGGTGGTCAGACCGGGGGGCTGCGTGCTCATGCCGGCCACGCTACCGAGCGGCCCTGTGCGGCGGCAGGGCGGGGCGCCGTCGTCGTCCTCCGGCCGCTGGTGCCGCCCCGACGGGCGCCACGGCGTTTTCGTTCGGGAAACGGCGCGCGCGCCCGGCCGTTTCCCGAACGAAAGCGGTGCGACACGCCGCCGTTTCCCGAACGAAAGCGGATGGGGTGGGGGTCAGCCGATGACCGCGTCCACCAGCCGCTGCGCCTCCGCCTGCACCTGCGTCAGGTGCTCGGGGCCACGGAAGGACTCCGCGTAGATCTTGTAGACGTCCTCGGTGCCGGAGGGCCGCGCCGCGAACCACGCGTGCTGCGTGACCACCTTGAGCCCGCCGATCGGGGCGTCGTTGCCCGGGGCGTTGGTCAGCGTCGCGAGGATGGTCTCGCCGGCCAGCTCGGTCACGGGGACGTCGTCGGGGGAGAGGGTCTTCAGCTTCGCCTTCTGCTCGGCGGTCGCGGGGGCGTCGATGCGCGCGTACGCCGGGTCGCCGTGCAGGGCGACGAGGTCGCGGTACCGCTCGGACGGGGACTGGCCCGTCACGGCGATGATCTCCGCGGCCAGCAGGCACAGCAGCAGCCCGTCCTTGTCCGTGGACCACGGGCTGCCGTCGAACTGCACGAAGGACGCGCCCGCGGACTCCTCGCCGCCGAACACGCCGGTGCCCGTCAGCAGGCCCGGCACGAACCACTTGAAGCCCACCGGCACCTCCACGAGCTCGCGGCCCAGGTCCCCGGCCACGCGGTCGATCATCGACGAGCTCACCAGGGTCTTGCCCACGCCCGCGCTCTGGGGCCACTGCTGGCGGTGGCGGTACAGGTAGTCGATGGCCACGGCGAGGTAGTGGTTCGGGTTCATCAGCCCGCCGTCGGGGGTGACGATCCCGTGCCGGTCCGCGTCGGCGTCGTTGCCGGTGGCGACGTCGAAGGGCGCGTGCCCGTCCGCGTCCGGGGTCATCCGCTCGATCAGCGAGGCCATCGCGTTCGGCGACGAGCAGTCCATGCGGATCTTGCCGTCCCAGTCCAGCGTCATGAACCCGAACCGCGGGTCCACCTCCGGGTTCACCACGGTCAGATCCAGCCCGTGGCGGTCGGCGATCTCGCCCCAGTACGCCACGGACGCCCCGCCCATGGGGTCGGCACCGATGCGCACGCCCGCCTCGCGGATCGCCTCCACGTCGATCACCTGCGGCAGATCGGACACGTACCGGTCCAGGAAGTCGAAGCCGCCCAGCTTCGCGTGGCCGGCGACGTCGGCGCTCGCCACCCGGTGCACGCCCGCCTGCCCGGCGGCGAGCAGCTCGTTGGCGCGGTCGGCGATCCACGTGGTCGCCTCGGTGTCCGCGGGGCCGCCGTGGGGCGGGTTGTACTTGAAGCCGCCGTCCGCGGGCGGGTTGTGCGAGGGGGTGATCACGAGGCCGTCCACGAGGCCGGCGTTGTCCCCGTCCACCGCGAAGCCCGACGGCGACAGCTCGCGCCCGGCGTTCAGGTGCAGGATCGCGTGGGACACGGCGGGGGTGGGCGTGTAGCCGCCGCGGGAGTCGACGAGCACCTCGACGTCGTTGCCGAGCAGCACCTCGACGGCGGTGTCCTGCGCGGGCCCGGACAGGGCGTGCGTGTCCTTGCCGACGAGGACCGGCCCCGTGATCCCGTGGTGCGCGCGATACTCGACCACGGCCTGCGTGATGGCGGCGATGTGGTCGTCGTTGAACGAGGTCGTGAACGCGGAGCCGCGGTGGCCGGAGGTGCCGAACACGACCTTCTGCGCCGGGTCCGTCACGTCCGGGTGACCGGTGCGGTACGCCTCCAGGAGGGCGTCGACGTCGATCAGGTCCTGCGGCAGGGCGGGGGTGCCGGGACGCTCGGAGGGGGGCAGGGCGGCGGTGTTCTCGGTCATGTGCCACACCTTGGCACGGGCGGGCGAACGGGGGAAGACGCGCGGCCCAGCGGGACGACGCCGGCGGTCACCCTCGGCAGCCGGCGCACAGCCCCCAGTAGTAGACCTCGGCCTCGTCGACCGCGAAGCCGTGGTCCTCGGGGGCGTCGAGGCACGGTGCGGAGCCGGTGCGGCACGGCACGTCGACGACCGTGCCGCAGCCGCGGCACACGAGGTGGTGGTGGTTGTCGCCCGTGCAGATCTCGTAGCGGGCCGGGGAGCCGGCGGGCTGCAGGGAGCGCACGAGCCCGGCCTCGGTGAGCGCGTGGAGGCAGTCGTAGACGGCCTGGTGCGAGGTGCCGGGCAGGGCCCGACGGACGGCGGCCAGCACGGTGGACGCGTCCGCGTGGGGGTGGTCGGCGAGGGCGGTCAGCACCGCGAGGCGGGGCCGGGTCACGCGCAGGCCGACGCCGCGCAGCAGCGTGCGCTCGTCCTCGTCCCGCGTCGTGGTCTCCATGCCAGTCGATCCCATCCGGTTCTCTGGAACATGTCAAGAAAGAGCGGGCCGCTTCGCCCCCGGCGCACCGGCCATTCCCCGCCGTCCCCGTGCTGACTACGGTGAATCCTCGACCCCGGGGCGCACCGGCCCGGGCGCCGTCGACGAGGAGGTCCCCACCCATGGCCCAGCCCGAGCCCGTCCGTCTCGTCCCGGGTGGAGCCGTGGACCGCCCGGCCGAGCAGGCCCTCCTCGCGGCCGCCGCGGCCTGCGACGGGGACGTCGACGCGATGGTCGAGCTGCTCCGTGCGGCGTCCGGCGCCGCGTCCGACGACGACGCCGCCCCGCTCGACCTGCCGCTGACCGGCGCGGGGCGCACCCGGGAGCAGTGGGAGCTGCTCGCCTCCGTCGCCGCGCAGGACCTCTCGGCCGCCCGCGTGCTCGAGCCCCATCTGGACGCGCTCTCGATCCTGTCCCAGGCCGGCGTCCCCGCCCCGGCCGGGTTGCTCGGCGTCTACGCCTCCGAGTCCGGCGGCCGCACCCCGGCCCTCCGCCCCGCCCCGGACGGCCCCGACACCGCCTGGCTGCTCGACGGTGAGAAGCCGTGGTGCTCGCTCGCGGACCGGTGCGCGGCCGCCGTCGTGACCGGCCGGGAGGCGGACGGCACCCGCCGTGCTGTGCTCGTGGACCTGTCCCACCCCGGCGTGGCCGAGACCGACTCGGCCTGGCCCGCGCTCGGCCTCGCCCCGATCCGCACGGTGGGCCTGGCCTTCGACGCCGTCCCCGGCAACGCCGTCGGCGGCGCCGAGTGGTACCTGCGCCGGCCCGGCTTCGCGTGGGGCGGCATCGGCGTGGCGGCGGTGTGGTTCGGCGGCGCCGTCGGCATCGCCCGCACCCTGCGGAACGCCACCGCCGCCCGCGCGGCCGCCGAGGCCGAGGGCCGCGGACCGGGCCCGGACCAGATCGGCCAGGCCGCGCTCGGCCGCGTCGACCGGCTGCTCCATGCGATGGCCGCCCTGCTCGCCCGTGCCGCCGACGACGTGGACGCCGGCCGCCTGGACCACGGCCGCGGCATGGTCGAGGCCGACCGGATCCGCGGCACCGTGGCGCAGCTGTGCACCGAGGTGATGGACGTCGTCGGGCAGGCCACCGGCCCCGGCCCGCTCACCGGCAGCGCCGCGCACGCCCGCGCCGTGGCCGACCTGCAGGTCTACCTGCGCCAGCACCATGGACACCGCGACGACGCCCGGCTGGGCGCCGCGCTCCTGACCGGCGAGACCGACGGCGGCTGGACGTGGTGAGCTTCTCCCACACCGACGACGGCACGTCCGAGGCGGCCTGGGCCGAGGGCGGCGTCGGTGAGCTGCCGGAGCTGCGCCTGCCCGTCTGGGACGCGCAGACGCTGCTGCTCGTGGCCGTGGCGCACCCGGACGACGAGACCCTCGCCGCCACCGGCCTGATCCGCTCCGCCCTGCGCGACGGGGCACGCGTGCACGTGCTGGTCGCCACCGCCGGCGAGGCCTCCCACCCGCACTCGCCCACGCACACGCCCGAGGACCTGGTCCGGCTGCGCCGGGACGAGATGGAGCACGCCCTCGACGCCCTCGCCGCCGGCCTGCCCGCCTCCGCAGGCCCCGGCTCTCCGGCGCGGGACCGGCTGACGTGGGCGTCCCTGGCCCTGCCCGACTCCGGCGTGGCCGAGCACGAGGACGCCGTGCGCGACGCCGTCGCCGCGGCCCTCGACGCCCACCCCGGCCCCGCCGTGCTCGCCTCCCACGACCCGGGCGACGGCCACGCGGACCACGAGGCCGTGGGCCGGGCCGTCGGCGCGGTCGCGGGCGAGTGCGACCTGCCGCTCTACGCCTTCCCCATCTGGTTCTGGCACTGGGCCGACCCGGCCGACCTGCCCGCCCGCCGCTACCGACGGCTGCCGCTCACCGACGACGACCGTGCCGCCCGCCGTGCCGCCCTCGACGCGCACGCCTCCCAGGTCCGGCCCCTCTCCGCCGCGCCCGGCGACGAGGCGATCCTGGGCCCCGCCGTGCTCGCCCACCACGAGCGCCCGTTCGAGGCCCACCGCGTCTCCGGCCCCGACGACGCCGACGCCCACCGGGCCGCCGCCGTCTTCGATCGGCTCTACCGGGCCCAGGAGGACCCGTGGCGCTACCTCAGCTCGTCCTACGAGGCCCGCAAGCGGGCGCTCACCCTCGCCGCCCTGCCCCGGCCCCGCTACGGGACCGTGGTGGAGGCGGGCGCGTCCATCGGCGTGCTCACCGCAGCCGTGGCCGCGCGCGCGGACCGCGTGGTCGGCCTCGAGGCGTCCCCCACCGCCGTCGAGCGCGCCGCCGCCCGGCTGTCCGGCGCGCCGCACGCCGAGGTGCGCCGAGCCGTGCTGCCCGCGGACTGGCCGGCCGACGTCGCCGGCGCGGACCTCGTGATCGCCTCCGAGATCGGCTACTTCCTGCAGCCCGAGGAGCTCGACGCGCTGATCGACGACGCCGACGCCGCGCTCGCCCCCGGTGGCGAGCTGCTGCTGTGCCACTGGCGCCACCCCATCGAGGGCTGGCCGCTGGACGGGGACGCCGTGCACGCGCGCGTCGCCGCGGACCCGCGCTGGCGGCTGCGCACCGAGCTCGTGGAGGACGACTTCCGGCTCAGCCTCCACGTGCGGGCCGCCGCCGCGACCCACGCCGTCGTCGTGGTGCCCGCCAAGGACGAACAGGAGCGGCTGCCGGCCGCGCTCGCGGCCCTCACCGCCGCCCTGGACCGCTGGGAGGAGCACCACGCGCAGGGCACGGCCGCGGTCGTGGTCGCCGCGGACCGCTGCGACGACGCCACGGTGGCCGCCGCCCTCGAGGCCCGCGCCGCCGACCCGCGCATCCACGTCCTCGAACTGGGGGAGCCGACCGCCGGGCAGGCCGGCGTCGGGCGGGCCCGCCTCGAGGGCGCCCGCCGGGCCCGCGCGCTGTTCCCCGACGTGCCCGCCGAGCGCCTCTGGCTCGCCTCCACCGACGCGGACAGCCGCGTCCCCGCCGACTGGCTGCTGGCGCAGACCGTGGCCGCCGGCCGCGACGAGGCGCTCGTGCTGGGCACGGTGGACGTGCGCCAGGGACCGCTGCGGCAGGCCTGGCTCCGCGGCTACCGGCACGAGGAGGGGCACGCGCACGTGCACGGGGCGAACTTGGGGCTGCCGTGGTCGCTCTACGAGGCCGTGGGCGGATTCCCGCCGGTGGCCGAGCACGAGGACGTCGGCCTGGCCGAGGCCGTGCGGGCCCTGGCGGGGGAGCGCGACGGTGGTGAGGGCCGCCGGGTGCGCGTGATCGCCACCGACACCACCCGCGTGCTCACCTCGTCCCGCCTGGAGGGGCGGACCCCCGGCGGGTTCTCCGGGTACCTCAAGGCGGTGGGCCGGCCCGGGTGAGGCCGGCCGTGGAGCAGGGGTGCGGGGCCGGGCCGGGTCCGGGGGCACCGCCTAGACTCGGCACCGGACCGCGACGCCCCGAACCGGAAGGACCGTCATGACCGACCCCCACGCCTCCCACGACCCGCGCCGCGAGGGCGCCCGGCCGAGCTGGTACGGGTCCGAGGCCGGTGCGGGCTCCTCCGGCACCGGCTCCTCCGCCGCCGGCTGGCCCGGCGACGCCGACCGCGCCGCCTGGGACCAGGCCCCCTCGTACGCCGAGCAGGAGGAGCAGACCCGCCCCGCCTACGGGCAGCCGTACGGCTAAGGCCAGGACGCGAACACCGTCCCCGCCTACGGCTACGGGCAGGGCACGCCCGGCCACGGCTACGGGACCCCACTGCAGCCCGGCCAGACCGACGGCGTCGGCCGCTCGGTGGCATCCATGATCCTCGGCATCATCTCCGTGGTGGGCGGGTTCACGTTCCTCCTCCCGCCGATCGTGGGCGTGATCCTCGGCCACATCGGCCTCAAGCGCGAGCCCCACGGCCGCGGCATGGCGATCGCCGGCCTCGTGATGAACTACGTGTCCCTCGCCCTGCTGCTGCTCGCCGTCGTGTTCCTCGTGATCCTGGTGATCGCCGGCATGTCCCTGGGCGACTACACCTCGACCTGACCGGCCGGCTCAGCCGGCCAGCAGCAGCTCGAGATGCGCGGCCAGGGCGAGCAGGGGTGCAGACGTGCCGGGCCGGCCGATGAGCTGGACGGACCAGTTCAGGCCCCGCTCGTCCCGGAGCACGGGCACCGCGACCGCGGGCAGGCCGAGCACGTTGACCATCGAGGTGTAGGGCGTGAACGCGCACTGCGCCTCGTAGTTGGCCTCGGGCTCCATCGCCAGGAAGTGGCCGACCGGCGGGGGCGCGGTGGCCAGCACCGGGGTCATCACCACGTCGACGGCGGCGAACTGCGCCCGCACCCCGCGTGACCACTCCTCGAGCCGGTGGGCGGCGTCGTCGATCTCGGCGCGCCCTGCGGCCCGGGCCGTGCGCAGGAAGTGCGCGGCCACCGCGCCCACGTGCGCCTCGGCGTCCTCCGGCAGCGGCGCCCGGAGCAGCCCGGCGGTCCACACCGTGCGGAAGTCCCGGTGATAGTCCTCGCCGTAGTAGGGGGAGAGGTCCTCGACCGCGTGACCGCCCGCGTCCAGGGCGGCGGCGGCCTTCGTCAGGGCGGTGACGGCGGGCCGGGCCAGGGAGATCTCCAGGTCGGGGGCGAACGGCGAGGCCGTGGTGACGCCGATCCGGCGGACGTCGACGGCGTCCCCGGCCCGGGCGGTCTCCACGGTGCGGCGCAGGTCCGACAGCACCCGGCCGGGCAGGCCCTCGGGGGTGAGCATCACGTCGTAGAGCAGGGCGGCGTCCTCGACCGTGTGGGCCAGCGGGCCCGACACCGTGAGGTTGCGGACCGTGTCCGCGTGCTCGTCCATCGGCAGCTCCCCGCGACCGGGCTTGAGGCCCACGAGCCCGCACGCCGCGGCGGGGATGCGGATGGACCCGCCCCCGTCCGAGCCCGGGGCGAACGGCAGGATCCCCGCGGCGACGGCGGCCGCGGCCCCACCCGAGGAGCCACCCGCGGTGCGGGTGGGGTCCAGGGGGTTGCGGGCCGGCGCCGTGACGAGGTTTTCCGAGTAGGAGTCCAGGCCGAACTCGGGCACGGTCGTCTTGCCGAGGGTGACGGTGCCGGCCCCGCGCAGGCGGAGCGCGAGCGGGTCGTCCTGCGCGGCCGGCGGCGCGTCGGCCAGCAGGGCGGAGCCGAACCGCGTGGGCATCCCGCGCACGTCGATCAGGTCCTTGTACGCCAGCGGAAGGCCGTGCAGGGAGGCGGGGGCGCCGTCGTCGTCCGGGGCGGGGGAGGTGTGCGGACCGGGCACGGCCCGGGGCGCGACGCGCGGGTGGGCCGCGTCCAGCTCGGCCGCACGGGTCCGGGCCCCCTCGGCGTCGAGGAGGGCGAACGCGCCGAGGTCCGCGTGGGCCTGGGCCGCGGCGAGGGCGGCCTCCGTGACCTCCCGGGCGCTCAGCTCCCCGGCGGCGAGGTCCTCCCGCAGGCGCACGGCCGAGCGGTCCAGGAGCCGGGCCGGGCCGGGGGCGGAGGGGGTGCGGTCGTCGTCGGCGGCGGGTGCGGCGTCGGAGGTCTGCATGCGGCCGAGCCTAACGGGCGTGGGCCGGGTCATGGACGGCGGGGCCTTCCTGGGACGTCCGGGCGGGTGGCTACGCTGAAGCCATGAGCGCCTTCGAGACCGTCGATGTGAACGAGATCCCCGCCGATGCAACCATCCTGGACGTCCGCGAGGACGACGAGTGGGCCCTGGGCCGCGCCGCCGGCGCCCAGCACATCCCGCTGGGCCAGCTGCCGGACCGGCTCGAGGAGCTGGACCCGGACACGGACTACTACCTGATCTGCCGCACCGGCGGCCGCTCCGCCCGCGCCGCCGAGTTCATGACCGGCCGCGGCTACTCGGCCATCAACGTGGCCGGCGGCTCCGGCGCGTGGCTCGAGGCCGGCAAGCCGATGGAGGCCGACGGCGACGCCGAGCCCACCGTCAAGTGACGGGGGCGGGCTCCGCTGACGCGACGCCGTCGCGCCTGCGCTACGCCTTCCTCGGCCCGGCCGGCACCTTCACCGAGGCCGCCCTGCGCAAGGTGGCGGACCCGGCCGAGGCCGAGTTCGTGTCTGCGGGCTCCGTGCTGAGCGCCGTGGCGGCGCTGCGCAGGGGGGAGGTGGACCGCGCCGTCGTCCCCATCGAGAACTCGGTGGAGGGCGGCGTCTCCGCCACCGTGGACGAGATCGCCCTCGGGGAGACGCTGCAGATCCTCGCGGAGGTGCACGTGCCCATCAGCTTCGTGCTCGTGGGCCGGCCCGGCGTCGCGATGGAGGACGTGCGGCGCGTGACCACGCACCCCCACGCCTGGGCGCAGGTGCGCGGCTGGGCCGAGACGGCGCTGCCGGGTGTGGATTTCACGCCCGCCCCGTCGACGGCGGCCGGGGCCGGCCTCGTGGCCCAGGGCGACTTCGACGCCGCCGTGTGCGCCCCGCTCGTGGCCGAGCAGACCGGGTTGCCGGTGCTCGCCGAGCGGATCGAGGACGTGCCGGGCGCCGTGACGCGCTTCGTGCTGCTCTCCCGGCCGACGGCCCTGCCCGCGCCCACGGGAGCGGACAAGACCACGCTGGTGGTGCCGCTGCCGGAGGACCGGCCCGGCGCCCTCGGGCAGATCCTGGCCGAGTTCACCACGCGCGGGGTGAACCTCTCCCGCATCGAGTCCCGGCCGACCGGCGAGGGCATCGGGCGGTACTTCTTCTCCCTCGACCTCGAGGGGCACCTGGCGGAGGCCCGCGTGGGTGATGCGCTCGCGGCCCTGTACCGGGAGTACCCCGACCTGCGGTTCCTGGGCTCGTACGCGCAGGCCGAGCCCGTGCCCACGAGGGTGCCGGCCGAGTTCACCGACGCCGCGTATCGCTCCGGCCGCGCCTGGGTGGAGTCCCTCCGCTCCCGCTGAGGCGGTGCCGCACTTTCGTTCGGGAAACGGCGGCCCCCGGGCCACTTTCGTTCGGGAAACGGCGGCCCCCGAGGGACTTTCGTTGACGAAACGGGAGGTTCCTAGGCCCCTTTCGTGGCCGAAACGGGACGATCACCACGACGACGGGCCGTCGTCGTGCTTCCCGTCCGCGCGTCGCCCCGGCGCCCGTTTCCCGAACGAAAGCGCTGGGGAAGCCGCCGTTTCCCGAACGAAAGTGCTGGGGAAGCCGCCGTTTCCCGAACGAAAACGGTGGGGAAGCCGCCGTTTCCCGAACGAAAGCGGGGGCGGGGGGTCAGATGTGCGGGGCCGGTTCCGGGACGGGGGCGGCGGCGGAGACGCCGTCGTCGCGGACGGAGGCGTCGTCCTCGGCCACGAGCATCACGACGAGCGAGTCCGGCTGCACGCGGGCGTCGAGGGCGGTGATGACCCCGGTGGCGTCGCCGTCGAGCTGGGAGGGCATCGGCTCGGCGAACTCGACCTTCACGCGCTGGGCCTGCTCCGTGTGCATCACGGGGATGGAGCTGCGGGACCGGGTCACGGTCTTCACGGCGATCCGCGCCCAGTCGAGCGCGTGCCGGGGCGAGAGGACCATGACGTCGAGGAGGCCGTCGTCGAGCTTGGCCTGGGGCAGCAGCTCGACGCCGCCCGTGAGCATCCCGCAGTTGGCCACCATCACGGTGCGCACCTTGAACCGGCGGGGCTGACCGCCGTCGAGGGCCACGGTCACCTCGTGCCGCTTGCCGCGCAGGTGCCGTATGCCGGCCTCGCTGTAGGCCAGCCAGCCGGCCAGATCCTTCAGCTCATCCTTGGTGTCGCCCATGATGTCCGCGTCGTAGCCGGCGCCACCGATCACGGTGAAGGTCTGCCGGGTGACGCGCCCGTCCTCGTGCGTGCAGCGGACGTCCACGGTGTCGATGCGTCGCTGCCGGCCCCCCACGGCGATCCGCAGGCATTGCTCGACGTCGTTGATCGGCAGGTCCAGGTTGCGGGCCAGCAGGTTCCCGGTGCCCAGCGGCACCACGCCGAGGGCGACGTCGGTGCCGGCCAGCTGCTCGGCCACGGTGCGGACCGTGCCGTCGCCGCCCGCGGCGATCACGAGCCGGGCACCGGCGTCGAGGGCCTGCCGCGCCATGGCGGTGCCGGGGTCGTCCTCCTGCGTCTCGAGCACGAGCACCTCGCCGAGGCCCTCCGCCGCCGCGAGCCGCTCGAGCTCGCGCCGCACCCGGTCCGCGTGCGTCTTGATGGGGTTCAGCACCAGCGCGACCTCGTGGCGGCCCGTGCCGATGCCGGGCACCTCCTCCAGCCGGCGCTGCACGCCGCCCACCCGCGCGTCGAGGGCGTCCACCAGGAGACGCGTCCGTTGGTGCTGCACGCCGAGGCGGACCTGGCGCACCGCCAGCACCACCACGACGACGGCCAGCACGGCCAGGAGCACCAGGGCGGCCAGCGCCATCCACCACTCGGGAGTCATGCCCTGAGTCTAGGCGTCGGCCCCGCCCGCTAGGCTGGCGCACGTGATCGACGTCAAGGACCTCATCGAGCAGCCCGAGAAGTACCGCGCCTCCCAGGAGGCCCGCGGGGAGGACGCGTCCCTCGTGGACCGCGTGGTCGAGGCGGACGCGTCCCGCCGCTCGTCCATCGCGGGCTTCGAGCAGCTGCGCGCGGAGCAGAAGGCCTTCGGCAAGCGCGTCGCCCAGGCGAAGGGCGAGGAGAAGCAGGCCCTGTTGGCCGAGGTGAAGGACCTGGCCGCGCGCGTGAAGGAGGCCGAGTCGGCCGCCGGCGCCGCCGAGGCCCGCCTCGCGGAGCTGCAGCGTGGGTTCCCGAACCTGATCGTCGACGGCGTCCCGGCTGGCGGCGAGGACGACTTCGTGGTCCTCAAGGAGGTCGGCACGCCGCGCGACTTCGCCGCCGAGGGCTTCGAGCCGCGCGACCACCTCGAGCTCGGCGAGCTGCTCGGGGCGATCGACATGGAGCGCGGCGCGAAGGTGTCCGGCGCCCGGTTCAGCTTCCTCAAGGGCGTGGGTGCGCGTCTCGAGCTCGCCCTGATGCAGCTGGGCCTGGACCTGGCCCTGGAGAACGGCTTCGTGCCGGTCATCCCGCCCACCCTGGTGCGCCCGGAGACCATGCAGGGCACCGGCTTCGACGTCGAGCACGACGACGAGATCTACCGCCTGGAGCGCGACGACCTGTATCTCGTGGGCACCTCCGAGGTGGCCCTGGCCGGCTACCACGCGGACGAGATCATGGACGTGAGCGCCCCCGTCCGGTACGCGGGCTGGTCCACGTGCTACCGCCGCGAGGCGGGCTCGGCGGGCAAGGACACCCGCGGCATCATCCGCGTGCACCAGTTCAACAAGCTGGAGATGTTCATCTACGCCGCACAGGAGGACGCGGAGGCGGAGCACGAGCGTCTGCTGGCGTGGGAGGAGCGGATGCTCGCCGCGATCGAGGTGCCGTACCGGGTGATCGACATCGCCGCCGGCGACCTCGGCCTCTCCGCCGCCCGCAAGTTCGACTGCGAGGCCTGGGTCCCCACCCAGGGCACCTATCGCGAGCTGACGTCCACCTCGAACTGCACCACGTTCCAGGCCCGCCGCCTCAACATCCGCGAGCGGGTCCGCACGGCGGACGGCTCCAAGGGCGGGACCCGCATGGTGGCCACGCTCAACGGCACCCTGGCCACCACCCGCTGGATCGTGGCGATCCTGGAGAACCACCAGAACGCGGACGGCTCGGTCACCGTGCCCGCCGCGCTGCGCCCCTACCTCGGCGGGATGGAGCGCTTCGAGCTGGTCTGAGCGGACGACGTCGTCCCCGGCGGCGCCGGCCGTCCCGCCCGCCTGCCCCGCGGCGCCCCGGCGGTGCCCCGCCGTTCACCCGCGCGTCGCCGCCATGTCCGGGCCGTGTGGTTGGGTGGGGCCATGACGAAGAAGCTCGTATGCCTGGACGTGGACGGAACGATCGTGGACCATGACGGCCATCTGCATGAGCCTGTGCGGGAGGCCGTGCGGGCCGTGCTGGACGCCGGGCACCACGTGGTCATCGCGACGGGCCGCTCCCGCGGGGCCACCCTGCCCGTGGCCCGCTCCCTGGGGATCGGCGCCGGCTTCATGGTGTGCTCCAACGGCGGTGTCACGCTGCGCCTGGACCCCGAGCTGGAGGAGGGCTACGAGGTCACGGACCTGCGCACCTTCGACCCGCGCTCGGTCCTGACCCAGCTGCGCCACCGCCTACCCAGCGCCAAGTACGCGCTCGAGCTGCCGGACGGCACCTTCCGCTCCACCGAGCGGTTCCAGGACATGTCCTTCGGCGTGGCCGCGGAGGGCGTCACGTTCGAGGAGCTGATGGACACCACGGCCGTGCGCCTCGTGGTGTTCTCCACGGACTCCTCCGCCGAGGAGTTCGGCCGCGCGGTGGAGGGCATCGGCCTGTCCGGTGTGACCTACTCCGTGGGCTGGACGGCGTGGCTCGACGTCGCCGCGGCGGGCGTGACCAAGGCGTCCGGGCTCGAGGCGCTGCGCACCGTGCTGAAGGTGGCCCCCGAGGACACCGTGGCCGTGGGCGACGGCCGCAACGACATCGAGATGCTCCGCTGGGCCGGCCGCGGCGTGGCCATGGGCCAGGCCGTGGAGGAGGTCGTGGCCGCCGCGGACGAGGTCACCGGGCACGTGGACGAGCACGGGCTCGCCACGGTGCTGCGCTCGCTCCTCGAGGAGCCGGCCGCGGTCTGAGCGGCGCGACCGGCCCGGGCCGCCCAGTCAGCCCCCCGCCAAGGTGAGCAGCCGCGCGGCGGCGGGGCGGCAGGCGTGCTCCTCGTTCCAGTAGGAGCGCTGCACCGCCTGCGAGACGGCCTGCGCCGTGATCCCGAGCGCGGCGGCCGCCGGCTTCTGCTGGCCGCGCACCCCGGGCACCAGCAGGTCCAGCACCGCCCACTCGGCGTCGGTCCGGGACCACACGAGCTGCCCGACGAGTCGCAGCACGGCCTCGGCCTCGGCGGCCGCCTCCTCGTCCCGGCCGCGCACGGCCAACGGGATCCGCGCCGTGGACACGGCCGCCGCCTCCACGGCCCGCCGCGCCGCCGCGAGACCTGGCCCGCCGGCGTCGTGCAGGTCCCCGGAGGCGGGCGCGCCCGCCGCACCGTCCGCGTGCGTCACCGTCCCGACCCCGACCCCCACGTTCCAGCGGCGCTGCCGCAGGGCGCGCAGCGCCACGTCCACGGCGACGCGCGGGTCCTCGACGGCGCCGATCAGCTCGTCGCCCACGGCGCGCTGGAACGGGAGCGCGACGGCGTCGCCCAGCCCCGGCACGTCCTGGAGGGCGCGCAGGAACGTGTCCACGCGGTCGCCGGCGTCGAGGGTGTCCCGCTGGTTGATGGTGAGCACGAACATGGTCGTCGATTCTGCCAGCCCGCAGACGACGCCGGCCGCCCACCCCGAGGGGTGAGCGGCCGGCGTCGCGCGCGGGGGCGGTGCGGGGGTCAGCGGCCCTGGGGCTCGTCCGTCTCCTCGCCCTCCTCGGTGGCCGGCTGCGCCTCCTCGGTGTCCACCGCGCGGCCCTGGGGCTCGTCGGTCGGGGACTCCTCGCCCTCGGCGTTGAAGCGCTGGATGGAGGCCTCGAGCTCGGCCTCGGCCGCCGCGCGGCCCTCCCAGCCCTCGGCCTTGACCCACTTGCCCGGCTCCAGGTCCTTGTAGCGGGTGAAGAAGTGCTCGATCTCCTGCTTGAGGGACTCCTCCACGTGCTCGAGCTCGGTGATGTGGTCGTAGCGCTTGTCCGCCGGGACGCACAGCAGCTTGGCGTCGCCGCCGCCGTCGTCGGTCATGTTGAACACGCCGACCGGTCGGGCCTCGACGACGCAGCCCGGCACCAGGTCGAAGCCCGGCAGGTACACGAGGGCGTCCAGCGGGTCGCCGTCCTCGCCGAGGGTGTTCTCGAAGTAGCCGTAGTGCGTGGGGTACTGCATGGAGGTGAAGAGCACGCGGTCCAGGCGCAGGCGGCCGGTCTCGTGGTCGAACTCGTACTTCACGCGGGAGCCCGCGGGGATCTCGATGGTGACGTCGTGCGCCATGACTCTCCTTCGCACAGAGGGTGGGGTGTCCGGGCGGCGCGGCGCCGCCCGGCGGTGCTGCCGTCAGCCTACCGGGGGCGCCCGTCATGATGGACGCATGGGACAGGTGGACACGGGGCGCGCTGGGCGTCGGGATCGACGCACGGAACGCCTCCGGAGCCGCCCGCTCCCCGCCGTCCTCCTGGCCGCGCTCGCGGCCGTCCTGGTCGCCTGCGGGCCCGTGACCGCGCCGCCGGCCCCGTCGAGCACGTCCGCCTCGTCGACGACCGCCGGGCCGACGTCGTCGTCCCCGTCCACCGGCCCCACCGCGGCCCAGGTGGCGGCCGCCGTCGAGCCGGGGCTGGAGACGTCCCCGGGCACCGTCTCCGCTGAGTTCCGCGACCTGGCCACCGGCGAGGTGCTGTACGCGCGGGACGCGGACGAGCCCGTGGCCCCCGCGTCCTCGCTCAAGGTGCTCGCCGCCGCGGCCATCGTCTCCGCCCTGGGTCCTGAGACGACTCTGCAGACCACCGTGGTGGCCCAGCCCACCGCGGACGGCGCGGCCACCGAGCTGGTGCTCGTGGGTGGCGGCGACGTGCTGCTGGGCACGGGCGCCTCGGACTCGAAGCACGTCTCCGGCCGCGCGGGCCTGCGCACCCTCGCGGAGCGGACCGTGGCCGGGCTGGTCGAGGACGGCGTCACCGGGCAGGTGGTGGTCAGCACGGACCTGCGGCTCTTCACGGACCGGACGGCCCTGAACCCGCGCTGGACGTCGGACATCCCGGAGAGCGGCAACATCGCGCCGGTGCAGCCGTTGGCCACCTACGGCGGCCGTGAGGTCCCCGGCACCGGGGAGGACCGCATCGAGGCCCCGGCGCAGTTCGCCGCCCTCACCTTCCAGGCCGCGCTCGACGACGCGGTGGCCGCCTCCGGCGCCGACCTCGAGGTGGGTCTGCGGGACACGATCCCGGCCACCGAGGTGCCGCGCTCCACGGTCCTCGCCGCCGCCCCCGTCGCGGCGGTGGAGTCCGCGTCCGTGGGGGAGCAGGTCGCGTACCTGCTGGCCCACTCGGAGAACCAGGTGGTCGAGGCCCTGGCCCACACGGCCGCGCCCGCCGCCGACCTGCCCGCCACCCACGAGGGCGCCACGCAGCTGCTGACGGCCACCGCCGAGGACCTCGGCGTGGACACCGCCGGGATGGCGCTCGTGGACTCCTCGGGCCTGTCCCCGGACAACCGCGTCAGCGCGGGCCAGCTGGCCGGCGTCGTGGCCGGGGTGGCCCGCACACCCGCCCTGGGCACCGTGCTGGAGGGCCTGCCGCGGCCCGGCGAGGACTCCACCCTGGGCGACCGGTTCCCGGATGCCCCCGCGCGGCAGGCCGTGGCCGCGAAGACCGGCACGCTCGACCAGACGGTCTCCCTCACCGGCACCGTCACCACGACGTCCGGGCGGGTCCTCGCGTTCAGCATCATCTGCTCGGATCTGCAGTGGAAGTTGGAGCCCGCGCGCGCGGCGGTCGATGAGGCCGTCAGCGCCGTCGCCGGGCTCTGATCCGAGGTCCGGGGCCTGTGATCTGATGGAGCCCATGAGCGACGACCACGCGACCGACCGCCCCCGCGCCGCCGCGGACGCCGAGCCGGGCGCCCCCGCCGAGCCGGGCCCCGCCGTCGCCCACCCGGTGGACTGGGCCTTCGCAGCACGGACCGCACGGTCCCTCGCCGCCGCCGGCCCCCGGTTCACGCCGCGGGAGGCGACGCGCGAGGCAGAGGGCCTGCGCGCCGCCGCGGAGGCCGCCGTGCCGCACGTCCACCGCCTGACCGGGCTCGAGGCGGCACGGGACCTGCGCGACTCGCAGGTGCTCGTGGTGGACCGCCCCACCTGGTCGCGCGCCGCCACCCAGTCCTTCGCCACCCTGCTGGACCCCACGTTCGCGCATCTGCGGGACACCCGGCCCCGCGAGCACGCCGCCGCCACCACCCGCGTCACCCGGCACGCCACCGCCCTGGAGATGGGCGGGATCCTCGCCTGGATGTCCGGGAGGATCCTCGGCCAGTACGACCCGTTCATCGCGCTGCCCGGCCCCGGGGGGACGGCGGCCGGCCCCGCCGGCGGACGCCTGCTGCTCGTGGCCCCGAACGTCGCGCAGGTGCGCGCGGAGATCAACGTGGACCCGGCGGACTTCCGCCTCTGGGTGTGCCTGCACGAGCAGACCCACCGCGTGCAGTTCGCGGCCGCGCCCTGGCTGCGCGAGCACCTGCGGGCCGAGATCACGGCGCTCACCGTCGGCCTGTTCGACAAGGCCGAGTCCCTGCCCGAGCGCCTGCGCACCGCGCTCGCGGCGGCGAACCCGCTGGGTCGGGAGGCCGACGCCGGCCGGACTGGGGCGCGGGACGGACACGACGCGCAGGACGCGGCCCCGGCCCGCCCCACGCCGGGCCTGCTCGGTGCGATCCAGGACGAGGAGGACCGGGAGCGCCTGTCCCGGCTGACGGCCGTGATGTCCCTGCTCGAGGGGCACGCGAACGTGGTGATGGACGGCGTCGACTCCTCCGTCGTGTCCTCCGTCAAGACCATCCGCCGCCGCTTCGACGAGCGCGGCGACCGCCGCTCGCCCCTGGACCGCATGCTCCGCCGCGTGCTGGGCATGGACGCGAAGATGGCCCAGTACCGCGACGGCCAGAGGTTCGTGGCCGCCGCCGTGGCCCAGCTCGGCATGGCCGGGTTCAACGTGGTCTGGGACGCCCCCGAGCTGCTGCCGAGCGAGGCCGAGCTCCACGCCCCCGAGACGTGGGTGGCGCGCATCCGTGCCCAGGCCTGAGGCGCGGGACCCGGGGCCGACGCCGGCGGGCGGGGCCGGCGGCCTGCCCGCGGTCGGCGCATGGCCGCCGCGCACCCGCTGGCCCGAGCCCCTGCACCGGGCCGTCGCGGCGGTGCGGGAGGCCCTCGCGGGCGACGGGTCCTGTCGCGCGGATGCCGGGCCGGGCCGGGCGGGGAATCGCCCCCGCGGGCTCGTCGCCCTCTCCGGCGGCGCCGACTCCCTCGCGCTCGCCGTGGCCTGCGCCGTCCTCGTGGGCACCCGGGACGGTGCGCGGCTCGGCCCGATCGGCGCGGCCGTGGTGGACCACGGGCTGCAGTCGGGCAGCGACGCGGTGGCAGCGGCCGCCGCCGACGTCGCCCGCATCCTCGGTCTGACCCCGGTCACCGTCACGCGGGTCGAGGTGGCCCGCACCGGCGACGGCCCCGAGGCCGACGCCCGGCGTGCCCGCCGGGAGGCCCTCGCCGCCGCCGCCCGGGACGCGGGGCAGGGGCGCGCCGCCGTCGTCCTCACCGCCCACACCGCCGACGACCAGGCGGAACAGGTCCTCCTCGGGCTCGCGCGCGGCTCCGGCACGCGGTCCCTCGCGGGGATCCCGGCGCGCGGGACGCTGCCGGGCGGGGCCGCCGTCGCCCGCCCGCTGCTGGGCCTGACCCGGGCGGACACCGAGACGATCTGCCGCTGGGCCGGGCTGACCTGGTTCGAGGACCCGCACAACCGCGATCCCGCGCTGCTGCGTTCGCGGGTCCGCACCCGCGTGCTGCCCGCACTCGAGGACCCCGACGCCGGCCTCGGCCCCGGCGTGCGGGCCGGGCTGGTGCGCACCGCGGCCATCGCGGCCGAGGACGCCGCGGCCCTCGAGGCATGGGCCGGCGCCGAGGTCACCCGGCTGCGCGTCGACCCGCCCGCCCGGGACCCGCGCGTCGTCTCCCTGGATCTGGACGCCCTGGCCGCGCTGCCCGCCGCCGTGCGCCACCGCGTGATCGCGCGCGCCGCCCGCGCCGCGGGAGGGCAGGCCCCGCCCCGCGAACGGATCCTCGCGGTGGACGCCCTCGTGACGGGCGCCCGCGCGGGGTGCACGTCGGCCGGTCCGGTGGAGCTGCCCGGCGGGGTGGCCGCGCATCGGGCGTGTGCCAGACTGGACCTCATCCCCTGCCTGCCCGGTCCCTGACTGCGGCCCGGCCCGGCATTCCCGCACGAGCACTCACCAGGAGCGGCGCATGGACGCACAGGATGTCCAGAACGATCTCACCCACGTCCTCATGTCCCGCGAGGACGTGCAGGACACGATCACGGACCTGGCCCGCCAGATCGACCGCGACTACGCGGACAAGGACCTGCTCATCGTCGCCGTGCTCAAGGGCGCCGTGATGGTGGTCGCCGACCTCACCCGCGCCCTGCACTCCCACGTGGAGCTGGACTTCATGGCGGTCTCCTCCTACGGCTCCGGCACCAAGTCCTCCGGCGTGGTGCGCATCCTCAAGGACCTCGACGCGGACCTCACGGGCCGGCACGTCCTGATCGTCGAGGACATCATCGACTCCGGCCTGACCCTGTCCTGGCTCAAGGCCAACCTGGAGTCCCGCGGCCCGGCCTCGGTCGAGATCTGCACCCTGCTGCGCAAGCCGGAGGCCATGAAGGTGGACATCGACGTGAAGTACGTCGGGCGGGACATCCCCAACGAGTTCGTGGTGGGCTACGGCCTGGACTACGCGGAGAAGTACCGCAACCTGGACTTCGTGGGCACGCTCGCCCCGCACGTGTACAGCTGACCGGGGGCCCGGCGTGGCCCGGCGTGGCCGACCTGTCACGCGTGGTGTCGCTCTGATGCCGGATCTCCGCCCCATTCCGACTCCTTGCGTGACAGGCCGCCGGCGTCCCCGAGGTGACGGCGCACCTCCACGATCACGCGCGTGAATCCGCGGCGAGCGTCGGAGGAGGACACGGTGATGTTCCGGTAGCCCCGTCGCTCGAAGGCCGCGTTGCGCTGCACGTCGCGGTCGATCTGGCGATCCGCGCCGTGGTGGCCGCCGTCGTAGTGCAGGGCCACTCTCGCCTGCGGATAGCCCAGGTCCGCCGTCGCGGGGTGGTGCAGGGAGAACTCCGGGTCCCAGACCTCGAGCTGCAGTGCGGGCTCGGGGAGCCCGGCGGCCGTCAGCGCGAGCCGGAGCCGCGTCTCCTTCGGCGAGTGCGCCCCCACCCGGACCAGCGTGGCGGCGGTGCGGAGCCGTCGTCGCCGGTTGTGCGCGGACGGGCTGGTCTCGGCCGCCTGGGTCAGGGCCGCCCGGGTCCGCTCGGCAGCGTCGGGACCGCCGGACAGTTCCGCCCGGCGGACGAGATGGTCGCCGAGGATGACGAGCTCGTCGTCGTCGAGCAGGGCCGCGAGGTCGACCCAGAGACGGGGCGGGGCGGTGACGTACCAGGCCAGACCGCCGATCCGCACGCGCTCCACGTCCGCGGGCGGGAGCGCCGTCCGGTGGGAGGTGACGCCGGGGAGGGCGAGGCGGCCACGGTCCCGCGGGCGGCTCACGTGGACCTCGTCCCCCGCGTCCAGTCGCTCCGGCAGCCAGATCTCACGGGCGCGGGCCGCGGTCTGGTGCGACACCACCGTGGTGGCGCGGTGCCGGGCGAGTCGCAGCAGGAGCTCGTGTTGGGTGGCCGAGAGCGGGGTGCTCCACCGGTAGGGGGAGGAGCCGGCCGCGGGGCGCTCGACGGCGGCCGGGGCGGCCTCACGCCGGCGGTAGAGGCCCCGGGCGAGGCGTTCGACGTCGGAGCGACGCAGCCGGTTGTGGTCGATGCCGGCGGCCCTCGCCTGCGCGGCGGTGAAGGGGCCGTCCAGCAAGGACGCGGGAAGCGGGGTGGGGCGACGCATGGTGCCAGCCTGGCGCGGTGGGGCGGGCGGCGTCCTGGGCCGCCGTCGGCCTGGGGAGGAGTTCGGGTGCGCGGGGGTCTGTGCAGGCGGGGACGCAGGGGCGTGGCCGCAGCGCCGGCGACCTGTCACGCGAGCGGTCGCTCTGAGGTGCGATCCACGCGCCATTCCGACCCCTCGCATTCCCGGTGGGTGCCAGGACGGTGCTGGCCGACGTCGGCGCCGGCTGACCGCCCGCGCCCTGTCCACCTGACGCGAACAGTCAGCGGACACCCGGGCGGGGCCGGTACCGTGGAGGCTTGACCCGGGCGCGACGTCGGCCCTGCGCCGGCCCCGGCTGCACGGCGGCCGCCCCGGGGAGCCCGGCCCCCGCGGCAGACCAGGAGACACTCGGACCGTGAAGAAGCTGTTCAACAAGCCCTACGTCTGGATCCTGCTGGGCCTGCTGGTCCTCGCCGTCGCGATCCCGCTGACCACGTCACAGAGCGGCCGCACCATGGTGGACACCAACGTGGGCATGGCCCTGCTGAAGGACGACAAGGCCGCGCAGGCCCGCGTGGTGGACGGGGACCAGCGCGTGGACCTCACCCTGCGTGAGCCCTACAAGCAGGACGACCGGGACCTCGGCAAGGAGGTCTACTTCTACTTCGCCACCGCGCGCGCCACGGACGTGGTCACCGCGGTGGACGACTCGGCCCTGGACGGCTACACGGACGAGCCGGTGCGGAGCAACTGGTTCCTCTCGCTGCTCGGCTTCATGGTTCCGTTCCTGCTCATCGCACTGCTGTTCTGGTTCCTGATGTCCCGCATGCAGGGCGGCGGTGGCAAGGTCATGCAGTTCGGCAAGTCCCGCGCCAAGCTGATCAACAAGGACAACCCGGACGTGCTGTTCAAGGACGTCGCGGGCGCGGACGAGGCCGTGGAGGAGCTCCAGGAGATCAAGGAGTTCCTCACCGTGCCGGACCGCTTCCGCGCCGTGGGCGCCAAGATCCCCAAGGGCGTGCTGCTCTACGGCCCGCCCGGCACGGGCAAGACCCTCCTCGCCAAGGCCGTGGCCGGTGAGGCCGGCGTGCCGTTCTACTCGATCTCCGGCTCGGACTTCGTGGAGATGTTCGTGGGCGTCGGCGCCTCGCGCGTGCGCGACCTCTTCGAGCAGGCCAAGTCCAACGCCCCCGCCATCATCTTCGTGGACGAGATCGACGCCGTCGGCCGGCACCGCGGCGCAGGCATCGGCGGCGGCAACGACGAGCGTGAGCAGACCCTGAACCAGATGCTCGTGGAGATGGACGGCTTCGACGCCTCGACGAACGTCATCATGATCGCCGCGACCAACCGCCCGGACGTCCTGGACCCGGCGCTGCTGCGCCCGGGCCGCTTCGACCGCCAGATCCCCGTGGACGCCCCGGACCTCGAGGGCCGCGCCAAGATCCTCGAGGTGCACGCGCAGGGCAAGCCGATCGCCCTGGACGTGGACCTGCGCTCCCTGGCCAAGCGCACCCCCGGCTACACGGGTGCGGACCTGGCCAACGTGATCAACGAGGCCGCGCTGCTCACGGCGCGCTCGAACAACAATGTGATCGACAACCACGCCCTGGACGAGGCCGTGGACCGCGTGATGGCCGGCCCGCAGAAGCGCACCCGCCTGATGAACGAGCACGAGCGCAAGGTCACCGCCTACCACGAGGGCGGCCACGCGCTCGTCGCGGCCGGGCTGCGCAACTCCGCCCCGGTCACCAAGATCACGATCCTGCCCCGCGGCCGCGCCCTGGGCTACACGATGGTGGTCCCGGAGGACGACAAGTACTCCGTCACCCGCAACGAGCTCCTGGACCAGCTCGCGTACGCGATGGGCGGGCGCGTGGCGGAGGAGATCGTGTTCAAGGACCCGTCCACGGGCGCCGCGAACGACATCCAGAAGGCCACGGACACGGCCCGCAAGATGGTCACCGAGTACGGCATGTCCGCCAAGGTGGGCGCCGTCAAGCTCGGCGGCGGCAGCTCCGAGCCCTTCGTGGGCGGCGCCGCCGGCGGCTCCTCCCGCGAGTACTCCGAGGAGCTGGCGTACCTGGTGGACGCCGAGGTCCGCACCCTGCTGGACCAGGCCCACGCCGAGGCCCACTGGGTGCTCACGGAGAACCGGGACGTCCTGGACCGGCTGGCCTACGAGCTGCTGGAGAAGGAGACGCTCACCCAGGAGGCCATCGCCGCCATCTTCGCGGACGTGCGCAAGCGGCCCGAGCGCGGCGTGTGGCTGGCCTCGGACGACCGGCTCCCGCAGGACATCCCGCCCGTCCTCTCCCCCTCCGAGCGCCGCTCGCGGCATGACGGCGGGCAGCAGACCCCCGTCGGCGTCGAGGGCACCACGGTGCCGGTGCGTCCGGAGGGTGCGCCGCCGTCGTCGCTGGGCGGGGACGCGGCCGGCCCCGGCCTGCCGCCGCACGGCGGTCCGAGCAACACGCCGGGCCCCGGCGAGGGACCGACCTTTTGACCGCGCAGGAGACCCGCATGACAGCCCACACCCCCGACGACGCCGTCCCCGGCACGTTCGACCCGGACTCGACCGCGGTGGACCGGCCGCGCATCGAGGCGGCGGTGCGGGAGATCCTGCTGGCGATCGGTGAGGACCCGGACCGCGAGGGCCTGGCGGACACCCCGGCGCGGGTGGCCAAGGCGTACGCGGAGTTCTTCGCGGGCCTGCACCAGAGCCCGGACCAGGTGCTCGGCACCACGTTCGACATCGCGCACGAGGAGCTCGTGCTGGTGAAGGACATCCCGTTCTACTCGACCTGCGAGCACCACCTGGTGCCGTTCCACGGCACCGCGCACATCGGCTACATCCCCTCCGCCGAGGGCCGCGTGACGGGGCTGTCCAAGCTGGCCCGCCTCGTGGAGCTGTACGCGCGGCGTCCGCAGGTGCAGGAGCGGCTGACCACGCAGGTGGTGGAGGCGCTCATGGAACATCTGGCCCCGCGCGGGGCGATCGTGGTGGTGGAGGCCGAGCACATGTGCATGTCCATGCGCGGCGTGCGCAAGCCGGGCGCGAAGACCGTCACCTCGGCGGTGCGCGGCCAGCTGCGGGATCCGTCCACGCGCTCCGAGGCGATGAGCCTCATCATGCACGGCTGAGGACCACCGACGGCGGAGGAGGACACGTGGACGAGAGCATCGACGCGGCGGCGCGGGAGGCGAACCGCGCCCTGCTGGGGCGGCTGCCCGCGGGCCGGACCCTGGTCATGGGCATCCTCAACGTCACCCCTGACTCGTTCTCGGACGGCGGGGAGCACGCCACCGTCCGCGCGGCCGTCGAGCACGCCCGGCGCATGGTCGCGGACGGCGCGGACATCGTGGACGTGGGCGGGGAGTCCACCCGCCCCGGGGCCCGCGCCGTGCCGCCGGCCGAGGAGCAGGAGCGCATCCTGCCCGTGATCGAGGCGCTGCTGGCCGAGGACGTCGTCCTCTCCGTGGACACGCGCCACACCGCCACCGCCCGGGCTGCCCTGGCGCTGGGGCCGGTGATCGTCAACGACGTCTCCGGCCTCGCCCACGAGCCGGATATGCCGGCGCTGATCGCCGCGTCGGGCGCGCCGTACATCCTCATGCACAACCGCGGGAACCCGCAGACCATGGACGGGCTGGCCGTCTACGAGGACACCGTCCCGGACGTCGTGTGCGAGCTGCGGGACGTGGCCGGCCGCTTCCTCGCCGCGGGCGTCGAGCCCGCGCAGCTGATCGTCGACCCGGGCCTGGGCTTCGCGAAGGCCGGCGAGCAGAACTGGGAGCTGCTGCGCGGCCTCGAGTGGCTCCGCGCCATGGGCCACCCGGTGCTCGTCGCCGCCTCGCGCAAGCGGTTCCTGGGCACGCTGCTGGCGGACGACGACGGCACCCCGGCCCCGCCCGCCGCGCGCGACGCCGCCACCGCGGCCATCTCCGCCCTCGCCGCCGCCCAGGGCGCGTGGGGCGTGCGCGTGCACGACGTGCGCGCCAGCGCCGACGCCGTCCGCGCCGCCGCCGCCTGGGTCGGGGCGCACGCCCCGGGTGAGCCCGTCTCCGAGGACGTGCTGCCGTGAGCGCCCGGGACCGCATCCGCCTGGCCGGGCTGTCCGCCGTCGGGCACCACGGGGTCTTCGACCACGAGCGCCGGGACGGGCAGCCGTTCGTCACGGACGTCGTCCTCCACCTCGACGCCGGCCCCGCCGCGGCCGACGACGACCTCGCGCGCACCGCCAACTACGCCGAGGTCGCGGACACCGTGGTCCGCCTCGTCACCGGGGAGCCGGTGGACCTGATCGAGACCCTCGCCGACCGGATCGCCCGCGCCGTCCTCGCCGAGCAGCCCGTGGTGGCCGCCGTCGAGGTCACCGTGCACAAGCCGCAGGCGCCCATCCCGCACGACTTCGCGGACGCCGCCGTCACCGTGCACCGCACCCGGGAGGACCTCGCGTGAGCACCGTCGACTGGTCGCACCCGGCCGAGGGCCCCGCGCCCATCCCCGAGCTGGGCGCCCGCCCGGACGCGCCCGTCGCGGCCGTGCTGGCCCTCGGCGCCAACCTGCGCGAGCCCGCGCAGACGCTCGACGCCGCCGTCGCCGCCCTGTCCGCGCTGCCGCACATCACGGACGTCCGGGCCTCGCCCCGGGCCGTCACCACACCCGTGGGCGGGCCGCCGGGCCAGCCCGACTACCTCAACCAGGTGGTCACGCTGCGCACGGACCTCGCGCCGTGGGAGCTGCTCGCGGTGGCGCACCGGCTCGAGCAGGACCACCATCGGCGGCGTGAGGTCCGCTGGGGCGCGCGCACCCTGGACGTGGACGTGATCGCCTACGGAGACGTGCGCAGCGACCACCCGGACCTCACCCTGCCGCACCCCCGCGCGGCCGAGCGGGCCTTCGTGCTGCTGCCGTGGCTGTGGCTCGACGCGGACGCCACGCTCGCCGGCACGCCCGTCGCCGACCTCGCCGCCGTCGCCGCGGACGCCCCCGGGGTGCGCCGTCAGGAGCCCGAGCGGCACCGGCTGCTGGCCGGCACCGACGACGTCGCCCCGCTCCGCCCGGCACGCCCGGACGCCCTCGGGAGGGAGGCCACGTGATCGCGCTGCGCTCCGGGTGGACCCTGCTCGTGGTGCTGATGGCCGCCGTGCTCGGCTGGCTGGCCGGGCTCGCCGCGCCGTCCCTGGGCTGGCCGGCGCCCGTGGTGGGCCGCGGCGGCCTGATCACCGTGGCCGCGGTCTCCGTGCTGTGCCTCGCGCTGGGCTGGCGGGTGCGCCGCGACCGGGAGAAGCCCGCCGCCGCGCGGATGGACCCGCTCGCCGCGGCCCGCACCCTCGTGCTCGGCCAGGCCTCCGGCTTCGCGGGAGCGGCCCTCGGCGGGTGGCACGCCGGGGTGGCGGTGCAGGTGCTGCTGCGGGCCGGCGTGGAGGCACCGACCGTGCGGGAGGCCGCCCTGCAGGCCGTCGGCGGTCTCGTCCTGCTGGTGGTGGGGCTGATCGTCGAACGGTGGTGCCGGATCCCGCCTGAGGAGGATGCGCCCGAGGGCGGTCGTGGGCAGGATGGGTCCCCGGGCCGACCGGCCCGTCCCGAGACGGAAGGAGGGTATGCCCGTGCCCGGCATTGACCTGAGCGGCGTGGCCTTCACGCCGGCCTCGCCGCGGCTGGCGACGGTGAAGCTCATCGCCACGACCATCGGCCACCTGATCTGGCTCGCCGCGTTCTCCGTGCCGCTGATCCTCAAGCTCACCGGCCCGTGGGCGGGGATGGCCGCGTGGGTCGCGTGGGGGCTGCCGGCCGTCGTCGTCGTGTCCTGGATCGTGGACCTGATCCTGATCCCGCGGCGCGTGCGCGCGATGGGCTGGGCCGAGCGCGAGGACGACGTCCTGTGGCGCGAGGGCATCCTGTTCCGCAGCGTGCACGCGGTGCCGTACGGCCGCCTGCAGTACGTGGACGTGTCGGACGGTCCGCTGCTGCGCCGGGTCGGGCTGCAGACCCTCACCCTGAAGACCGCCGCCGCGGGCGGGGACGTCACCCTGGAGGGCGTGCCCCGCGAGAGGGCCGAGGAGCTGCGCGAAGTCCTCATGGCGCGCGGCCAGGCGCGGCTGGCGGGCCTGTGAGCGCGGCCGCCCCGCCCCCCGCCGACGACGCCGGCTGGGTCCGCGTCCACCCCGCCTCGCCCTGGGTGCGGGGCTGGACCTTCCTGCTGCTGATCCTGTTCTTCGTGGGTCGTAACGCGGTGGAGGACTTCGCGGCGGGCCGGCTCAGCGGGGAGGACGCCCCGGGCGGCGGCGACGGCAGCCTGCTCGTGGCCGGCGGCATCCTGCTGGGGGTCACCCTGCTGATCAGCCTCGTGTTCTTCTTCTCCTGGTGGTTCACCCGGTTCCGCTGCGGGGAGGACCGGATCGAGCTGCGCCAGGGCTGGCTCTTCCGCAGTCGCCGGCAGATGCGCTACGACCGCATCCAAGCGGTGGACCTGCAGCACCCGCTCGTGGCCCGGCTGCTCGGGCTGGCCACGGTGAAGGTCGAGGCGGCCGACGGCGGCGAGTCCGCGCTCGAGCTGTCCTTCCTGCGCCGCGCCGAGGCCGAAGCGGTGCGCCGGGAGATCCTGGACCGCGCGTCGGGGGTGCTCGGGGGAGCCGGGGCGGACGCGTCCGCCCCGGAGCGGGCGGCCGAGCCCGGCCTCCCCGACGCCGACGCCGCGGACGCGGACGCCGGCGAACTCATGCTGCAGGTGCCCGCGGGGCGGCTCCTCGGCTCCGTCCTGCTCTCGGGAGGCGTGCTGGGGGTGCTGGCCGGGTCCCTGATCTGGCTGGGCGGCCTCGCCCTCGTGGTCGCGCTGCTGCCCGAGGCGGTGCTGGACGAGGGGGAGACCCTGACCGGGATCGGCGCGGCCGCGTCCCTGCCCGCCCTGTTCTCCGTGGCCGGCGTCGCGTGGTCCCGGCTGAACGCCGGCTGGGGTTTCCAGGTGCGCCGCTCCACCGACGGGCTGCGACTGCGGCACGGGCTCACCGAGACCACCCACCAGACCGTCCCGCCGGGGCGGGTGCAGGGGGTGACCGTCTCCCAGCCCCTGTTCTGGCGGCCCTTCGGCTGGTATCGGGTGAACATGGCGGTGGCCGGGTACCTGCAGGAGTCCGACGGCGCCCGGGACGTCGCGCTGCCCGTCGGCCCGTGGGAGGACGTGCTCCGCGTCCTCCCGGTCGTGGCCCCGGACCCGGGCCTGGAGGATGATCCGCGCGCCGCGCAGGGGCTGACGCCCGCCGGGCTCATGCACCTGGGCGTGCACGGCTCCGGCACGGAGGGGGGCTTCCAGCACGTGCCGCGGCGCGGCAGGTGGTGGTTCAACTGGTTCGCCTGGCGGCGGATCGGCTTCACGACGACGCGGTCCCTGCTGGTGGTGCGCAGCGGCTGGTTGAACCGCCGGCTGCAGACCCTCCAGCACGAGCGCGTGCAGGCGGCCGAGCTGGTGCAGGGGCCGGTGCAGCGGCGCCTGGGCCTGGCCACGGTGCGCGTGTGGGTCGCGGGGGCGAACGCCGTGGTCCGCGACCTCGACGAGGACGTGGCCGTGGACCTGTACGCCCGGGAGGCACGGCACGCGGCCGTCTCACGTCGCCTCGCCGACCGCGACCAGTGGATGCGCCCGGAGGAGCTGGCCCGCTTCGAGCAGCGCACGCGCGAGGTCGCGGCCACCGAGGTGGGCCGCCGCGAACTGGCGCGGGCCGGCGTCGGCGGCGGCGTCGTCGTCGGGGAGGAGAGCGGGGCAGACGTCCCCGCCGTGCGCGGCGAGGAGGAGCGATGACCGGCGGACTCGACCTGAGCCTGGACCCGCATGACCCGGCGCAGCGGCCCGGGCGGCTGGGCGTCGGCGTGGTGAGCGCGGGTCGAGTGGGGGCCGTGCTGGGCTCGGCGCTGCGGGCTGCGGGCCACACGATCACGGGCGTGCACGCCGTCTCCGAGGCCTCGCGGGACCGCGCGGAGATGCTCCTGCCGGGCGTGCCCGTCCTGGAGATCCCCGAGATCCTGCGCCGCTCCGAGATGGTCGTCTTCGCCGTCCCGGACGACGCGCTGGGCGAGCTCGTGGCCGGCCTGGCCGCCGCGGGCCACGTGCAGACCGGCCACCTGCTCGTGCACACCTCCGGCCGCTACGGGGTGGGGGTGATGGAGCCGGTGCGCGCGCACGGGGCGATCCCCCTGGCGATCCACCCGGCCATGACGTTCACGGGGCTGAGCCTCGACGTCGCCCGGCTGCAGGACTGCGTGTTCGGCGTGACCGCGGACCCCGTGGTGCTGCCCGTGGCCCAGGCGCTCGTGGTGGAGATGGGCGGCGAGCCCGTGGTCGTGAAGGAGGCCGACCGGGCGGCCTACCACCTGGCGCTGTCCCACGGGTCGAACCACCTGGTGACGCTGACGGCGCAGGCCCGCCAGATCCTGGAGACGATCGGGGTGGCCGACCCGGAGCGGGTGCTGCGCTCACTGATGACCGCCGCGCTGGAGAACGCGCTCACGGACGGCGACGGCGCCCTCACCGGCCCCGTGGCCCGCGGTGACGTCGACACGCTGCGGACCCACCGTGAGACCCTCGGGGAGCTCGAGGCCGGGGGACTGCCCCCGGACGTGCGGGCCGTGTGGGAGACCCTCGCCCGCGCGACGACCGACCGCGCCGAGACCCGCGGCACCCTGCGCGCGGACACGGCGGCGCGGCTGCGAGAGGTCCTCGACGACTCCGACGACCCCCACGACGACTGATCGACCCCCGCCGCCCCCGCTTTCGTTCGGGAAACGGCGGGTCCCGGGCCGTTTTCGTTCGGGAAACGGCGGGTCCCGAGCCGTTTTCGTTCGGGAAACGGCGGGTCCGGCGGCGTTCGCGTCGCTGGGACGAGACCCCGGGACCGCGCCCCGGCCGTCAGAGGCGCCCGTCGCGGATCGCGGCGACGACGCCGTCTGCCGCGTCCTCGATCTGCCGGTACATCTCCTCGAACTGCGGCCGCGGATACCCGTACGGATCGGGGACCTCGCGCACCCCGGCGCGGTCCGCATCCGACGCGAACTCGCCCATCAGGTGGATCCGGTCCCGCTGCTCGTCCGTGGTCGCGAGCCGCCGCGCGTCGGCGAGGTTGGCCTCGTCCATCACCAGGATCAGGTCGGCGTCGTCCACGAGGTCGGCGGACAGCTGCACCCCCACCGTCGGGAACTCGTAGCCCAGTTCCCCGCCGACCTCGCGGGTGAGGTGATGCGGCCGGGCGCCCACGTGCTCGTCGGACGTGCCGGCGGAGGTGACCTCGACGTCGTCGAGACCGGCCTCCGCGAGCTTGCGGTTCAGCACGGCCTCGGCGGCGGGCGAGCGGCAGATGTTCCCCAGGCAGACGGTCATGATGCGCATGGGGCCAGTGTCTCAAGTCCGGGCGGGGGCGGCGGACGACGACGGTCCGCACGCTCGCCTCGTCGCTGGCGGCGCGACGTCGGTTGCGTCCACGAGTGCTCCCGCTGGGGGATCAGAGGCCTCCGGCGGTCCGTCCCCCGGCTCCTCGCCGTTTCTCGAACGAAAGCGCTGCGACACGCCGCCGTTTCTCGAACGAAAGCGCGGCCGGCGCCGCCCGTTCCGGCGACGGCGGCACCGGACGCGCCTGGCAGGATGGAGGCCATGACCGACCAGCCCGAGATGAGCCCCCTGACCGAGCCCGAGCGGGAGTGGGTACGCGTCCGCCGCGACTTCGCCGCGCAGGAGGGCGTGGACCACCTGGACCTGGACGCGGTCGCCGCCTACTACGACGCCGTGCTGGCCCGCTCGCAGGCCGAAGCCGAGGAGCTGGACCCCGAGGAGCTGGCGGTGCTGCTGGACGTCGTCGCGGTGCTGCTCGGCGAGCACCTGGGCGCGCGCCACGGCATGCAGTGGGTGACGGTCGCGGACGAGGAGGGGCCCGCCCTCGCGCTGCGGGATACCCTCTCGGACGCCGTCGTCTTCCCGCAGCCGGTGGTCGGCCAGAGCTGGAACCATCAGGCCACGGGGGAGTGGATGGGCGAGTACGTCGACTGGCTCGGCGAGCAGCTCCAGCAGATCCGGGCCGACGCCGGCACGCGGCCCGGCGCCTGAGGCGCGGCGGGCACCGGGGCGGCCCGCCGTCAAGGCCGCCACCCCGCCGTCCTCCGTGTTGCCCGGATCACGTGCGGGCCGATAGAAACGAACGCATGACCTCCACCCCGGACACCCCCTTCCACGACCTCGACGCCTTCACCGCCCTGCCGCGCGTCGCCGGTCTCACCCTCAGCCCGGACGGCGCCCGCCTGGTGACCACCGTCGCCACCCGGGACGCGAAGGGCACCGGCTACGCCACCGCCCTCTGGGAGGTCGACCCCGCGGGCGAGCGCCCCGCCCACCGCCTGACCCGCTCCCGCGAGGGCGAGGCCGGCGCGCAGTTCGCCGCGGACGGCACCCTCTTCTTCACCTCCGCCCGTCCCGACCCCGCCGACGCCGAGGCCGAGAAGCGCAGCGCCCTGTGGGCCCTGCCGGCCCGGGGCGGCGAGGCGCGCGTGGTGCTCTCCCGCCCGGGCGGCGTCGCCGCGGTCACGTGCGCCTCCGCGGCGGACCGCGTCGTCGTCACGGCGGACCGGCTGCTCGGCGCCACCACCGAGGCCGAGCACGCGACCCTCGCGCAGACCCGCAAGGACGCCGGCGTGGACGCCATCCTGCACACCGGCTACCCCATCCGCTTCTGGGACCACGACCTTGGCCCCGCCCGCCCCGAGCTCTTCGTCCTCGAGCCCGGCCCGGACCCGCAGGGCGAGCCCGCCACGGACGCGGACGCCGCCGAGCCCGGCCCCGCCGCCTCCGGCCTGGCTCCCGAGGCCGACGACGTGGCGCACCACCTGCGCCACGTCTCCGGATTCCCGCGCTCCCACGCGTTCGGGATCGGCGCGCAGGTGGCCCCGGACGGCTCGTTCCTGCTCACCACGGCCGCCACCGCCGAGGCCCGCGGCAACGTGCGGGAGGGCACGGTGGTGCGCGTGGACCTGGCCACGGGCGAGCACCACGTCCTGCACGACGTCCCCGGTGAGGACGTGGCCGTCGGCCCCGTCAGCCATGACGGCACGCGCGCCGTCGTCGTCCGCACCCCTGACTCCACCCCGCACTCCGCCGTGCACCCGCGCCTGTACGTGATGGACACGGCCACGGGCCAGACCACGCCCCTGGCCCACGGCTGGGACCGCTGGGCCGACGTCGTCGCGTGGCTGCCGGACGACTCCGCGGTGATCGCGCTCGCGGACTCGGAGGGTCGCCGCCCGGTGTTCCGCATCGAGGTGGCCACCGGCGCCGTCGCGCAGGTGACCCGGGAGGACGAGGCGTGGACCGACGTCGTGCTCTCCCCGGACGGGGCCACGGCCTACGGCGTCCGCTCCTCCTACCTGTTCCCGCCGGAGGTGGCGCGGATCGACCTGGCCACGGGTGAGACCACGCGCCTGCCGAACCCCGTGGAGCGCCCCGCGATCCCGGGCACGCTCGAGGACGTGGAGACCGTCGCCGAGGACGGCACGCGCGTGCGCGGCTGGCTCGTGCTCCCCGAGGGGGAGGCGCCGGCCGGCGGCCACCCGCTGCTGCTGTGGATCCACGGCGGGCCGCTGGGCTCGTGGAACGCGTGGAGCTGGCGCTGGACCCCGTGGATCATGGCGGCGCGCGGCTACGCGGTGCTGCTGCCGGACCCGGCGCTGTCCACGGGCTACGGCCAGGACTTCATCGAACGCGGCTGGGGTCGCTGGGGTCAGGCGCCCTACACGGACCTGATGGCGCTCACGGACGCCGTCGTGGCGCGTGAGGACGTCGACGGCGACCGCACCGCCGCCATGGGCGGCTCGTTCGGCGGCTACATGGCGAACTGGGTGGCCGGGCACACCGATCGGTTCCGGTGCGTGGTCACGCACGCCTCGCTGTGGGCGCTGGACGGCTTCGGCCCGACGACGGACGCCGCGTTCTACTGGGCCCGCGAGATGGACGAGCAGATGCAGCAGGAGAACTCTCCGCACCGGTTCGTGGGCGAGATCGTCTCCCCGATGCTCGTCATCCACGGCGACAAGGATTACCGCGTGCCGATCGGCGAGGGGCTGCGCCTGTGGTCGGACCTGCTGGCGAAGTCCGGGCGGCCGGCCGCCGCGGACGGCACCACCGACCACCGGTTCCTCTACTTCCCCCACGAGAACCACTGGATCCTCGCCCCGCAGCACGCGAAGGTCTGGTACGAGGTCGTCCTCGGCTTCCTGGGCGAGCACGTCCTCGGCGACGGCGCCCCGTCGGCCCCGGAGACGCTGGGACTGACGCGGCCGTCGTCGACGGCGGGCTGAGCCGCCGGGCCCGGCGCCGCGCATCGTGACGGGCGGCTGAACCTCTCGGATCAGCCCCCGTCACCGGCTGTTCACCGGGCGGGCCGGCTGTGGCCGGTGGGGGGCCACCCGGTCGACACCCGGATCTGGCCCACTGGAGCGGTCATCCCCCTCCCGGAAAGGACCGTTCCATGACCTCCGTCCGTCGTCACGCCGCCCGCGGCCTCGTGGCCCTCGCCGCCGCCGTCGCCGTCAGCGCCCCGCTGGCCGCCCCGGCCGCCGCCGCCCCCGCCGCACCGACGACCCCGGCCGCAGCGCAGTCCGTCACGGGCAAGCCCGTGGTGCGCCCCGACGTCGTGGGTCACCGTGGTGCCTCCGGCTACCGCCCCGAGCACACCCTGGCCGCCTACGAGCTGGCCGCCGCCCAGGGCGCGGATGTGATCGAGCCGGACCTGGTCTCCACCAAGGACGGCGTGCTCGTGGTCCGCCACGAGAACCTGATCGACGGCACCACGGACGTCGCCCAGCGGCCCGAGTTCGCGGACCGCAAGACCACCAAGGTCGTCGACGGCGTGGCCCTCACCGGCTGGTTCACCGAGGACTTCACCCTCGCCGAGCTCAAGACCCTGCGCGCCAAGGAGCGCCTGCCGCAGGTCCGCCCCGAGTCCGCGTCCTACGACGGCCGGTACCAGGTGCCCACCTTCGAGGAGGTGCTCGAGCTGCGGGAGCGCCTCTCTGCCCGGTACGGCCGCGAGATCGGCGTCATCCCCGAGATCAAGCACCCCACCTACTTCGACTCCATCGGCCTGTCCATGGAGGAGCGCGTCGTCGAGCTGCTCGACGAGCACGGCCTGAACAAGCGCAACGCCCCCGCCACCGTGCAGTCCTTCGAACTCGCCAACCTGCGCGATCTCAACGAGAACCTCGGCCTCAAGGCCGAGACGGTGTTCCTCTCCAGCGTCACCGGCGCGCCCTATGACTCCGTGGCCGCCGGCGACGGGCTCCGCGACTACGACTTCTACGAGACCGCCGCGGGCATGCGCGAGGTCCGCGCGGCCGGCGTCGACACGCTCGGCCCGGCCTTCGCGCAGATCATCACCAAGGAGAAGGACGGCTCGATGGGCGAGGAGACCGCGTTCGTCTCCCTCGCCCACCGCGCGGGCCTTGAGGTGGTGCCGTACACCTTCCGCGCCGAGAACCAGTTCCTCTACACGGAGTTCCGCTCCTCCACGGACCCGAACGCGCGGGGCGACATGGTCGGCATGATCCAGCCGTTCCTCGACGCCGGCATCGACGGCTTCTTCACCGACCACCCCGACCTCGGCGTGCAGGCCGTGGACACCTGGATGCAGGGCAAGAAGGAGCACCCGGGCCGGGGCGTCGGCAAGACCGCCCAGCGGGGCCTGAAGGTGCGCTGACCCCGTCCCGACCGGAGACGATCCCGGCGGACCCGAGGTCTTCCGGCACGTCCGTCGCGGTGCTTACCTTGGCCCTCAGGACCGGTGGACCCGGTGACGTGGACGGCCAGAAGGGCTGGCCATGAGGGGCCGCCGACCCGGACGAAGGAAGGCACAGCATGACGACGAACACGCCGAAGAACGCCCACGGCTCCTCAGCCGAGGGCCGTGACGCCAAGGACCAGGCGAAGGACAAGGCCCAGCAGGCCGCGGGCGAGGCCCAGGGCCAGGCGAAGGCCGTGGCCCAGGACGCCAAGGACAAGGCCCAGGACCTCGCGGCCACCGCCAAGCACGAGGCCGGCCAGGTGAAGGACGAGGCCGCTGACCAGGTGCAGTCGCTGGTCGGCTCCGCCCAGGAGCAGGTCGGCGCGCAGGTGCAGACCCAGCAGGAGCGGTTCGCGGGCCAGGTGCGCAGCTACACCGACGACCTGCACCGCGTGGTCTCCGGTGAGCAGCCGCAGACCGACCTGGTGCGCCAGGGCGTCGCCTCGGTGGCGGACCGTGCCGAGGCCCTGACGCAGCGCCTGGAGACCGCTTCCCCGCAGGACCTGCTGCAGGACGTGCGCGGCTTCGCCGCTCGCCGTCCGGGCACGTTCCTGGCCCTCGCCCTGGGCGCCGGGCTGGTGGCCGGTCGACTGACGCGCGGCATCCGCGACGCCGCCCAGCCCGACTCCGCCGCCTCCACCTCGCCGCGCCGTCACACGACCCGTCCGGACGCGGTGCACGCGGACGTGACCCCGCACCACCTGGACTCGCAGGCCCCGGCCTACTCGAGCGATTCGCTCTCCCAGGCCGACGGCCGCGTCGCGGACGGCGCCGGGCCCCGCCGCGCGGCCGGCGTCGGGGACACCCCGTATGGCACGCAGGCGCCGGTCCAGCAGGGCCTGACCGCCGAGCGGCCGTTCGACCAGACCCGGCCCGGGGGTGACGCATGAGCACCGCCCACGAACCGTTCCGCGACGCGACGCCGCACTCCGGCGCGCACACCCCGCCGCCCACGCAGGCGGAGTTCCGCGCCGAGCACGAGAGCCTCGGCGAGATGTTCCAGAGCCTGTCGGCCAAGCTGTCGACGCTGGTCAGCCAGGAGATCGCCCTGGCCAAGGCTGAGGCCACCGAGTCCGCGAAGAAGGCCGGCAAGGGGGCGGGGCTGCTGGCCGGCGCCGCCGTCGGCGGCTTCTTCCTGCTGATGTTCCTGTCCCTCGCCCTGATGCACCTGCTCGACGTGTTCCTGCCGATCGGCTGGGCCGCGCTGATCGTGGCCGTGCTGTGGGGCGTCGTGGCGGCCGTGCTGGCCGTGCAGGGCAAGAAGGACATCGAGAAGATCAAGGGTCTGCCGCAGACCCAGGAGACGCTTCAGGAGATCCCCGAGACCCTGAACCCCGCGAAGGAGACGCGATGACCACGAGCAACAACCCCGATGAGATCCGCGCCGACATCGAGCGCACGCGCCGCGAGCTCGGCCAGGACGTGGACGCCCTCGCCGAGAAGGTGAGCCCCACGAAGGCCGTGTCCCGGCAGACCAACCGCATCAAGGACGGCTTCATCCACGCGAAGGAGAACATCATGGGCTCCCCGGAGCAGCACCGCCACGAGCCCTCGCTGGGCGATCGCGCCCACGCGGTGGTCGACGACGCCCGGGCCTCCGCGTATGACGCGGCCGGCCAGGCCCAGGACCGCCTGGGCGACGCCGGCGACCGGGTGTCCGAGTGGGCCGACGACGCCCAGCACGCCCTGCACCAGGCCCCGGCTCAGCTGCGCGGCCGCACCGCGGGCAACCCGTTGGCCGCCGGGCTGATCGCCTTCGGTGCCGGCCTGCTGCTCAGCTCGCTGATCCCCGCCTCACGCGCGGAGCAGCGCGCCGCGGAGGGCCTCAAGGACCAGGCCGCCCCGCTGGTGGACGAGGCCAAGCAGGCCGCCCAGCAGCTGCGCGAGGACCTCGAGCCCGCCGCCCGCGAGGCCGCCGGGAGCGTGAAGGAGTCGGCCGCCGAGGCCGCTTCCCACCTCAAGGAGCAGGGCACGGACACGGCGCAGGGCCTCAAGGCGGAGTCCCAGGACGCCGCCCGCCAGGTGAAGGACACCGCGAAGGACGCCTGAGCCCGACTCGAGCACGACGCCGGCCGGTCCCGTTGACGGGACCGGCCGGCGTCGCGCGTGGCGGGGCCGAATCCGGCCCGCGGCTCAGGCCTTGGACCAGATGCGCGTGGTGAGGCGGAAGTCCTCCCCGAGGCCCCGTGCCTAGACTCGGAGGGTGACCCCTCTCGACCGCGTCCCCGACCAGCGCCCCGTCCCCGCCGGCACCGGCCTGACCCTCGAGGACGCCCTCCCCGCTCCCGTGACGGCCGAGGCCGACGGCGTCTCCGCGCGCCCGCGTCTGGCCCGGACCGTCGCCGAGATGCGCTCCGCTCTCCGTGAGCTCGTCGCCCACGCCACGGACGACGGCGACGCCGAGCCCGTCACCGTCGGCCTGATCCCCACGATGGGCGCCCTCCACGGCGGCCACGCGGCCCTGGTGCGGCGGGCCCGCGCCGAGAACGACGTCGTCGCGGTCAGCATCTTCGTGAACCCGCTCCAGTTCGGCGATCCGGCCGACCTGGAGCACTACCCGCGCACCCTGGACGCGGACCTGGACCTGCTGGCGGCGGCGGGCGCCGACGTCGTGTTCGCCCCGGACGTGCAGGAGATGTACCCGGGCTACCCGGACGCGCCGATCGTCACCGTCTCCGCCGGCCGCATGGGGGAGGTCCTCGAGGGCGCCTCCCGCCCGGGCCACTTCGACGGCGTGGCCACCGTCGTGGCGAAGCTGTGGAACATCGTGCGCCCGGCCGTGCCGGCCCTGCGCAGCTACTTCGGCCAGAAGGACGCGCAGCAGCTCACCGTCCTGCGCCGCCTGGCCACGGACCTCGACATCGACGTCGACGTCCGCACCGTGCCCATCGTCCGCTCGCCCGAGGGCCTCGCGCTCTCCAGCCGCAACACCCGCCTGGACGCCGCGGGCCTGGAGCACGCGCTCGTCCTCAGCCGCGCGCTGCGCTCCCTGGCCGACGCCGCGGCGGCCGGTGAGCCCGTCGACGTCCAGGCCGCGCGCCGGATGGTCGAGGACGAGCCGGGCGTCGAGCTGGACCACCTCGTGGTGGTGGACCGGGACACCTTCGCCGAGCTCGGTCCGGAGCTGCTGTGCCAGCCGCTGCGCCGCGAGGCCCTCGCCCTCGTGGCCGCGCACGTGCCGCCCGTCCGGCTGATCGACACCATGGTGCTGCCCGTCGCGGGGCCGCTGCCGTGACCCCGGAGCGTCTCGCCGCCGCCTTCGACGGCCCCTCGCCCGCGCTCGCCGCGACGCTGCTGGGGTGCCGGCTGACCGTCGTCGCCCCGGACGGCGCCGTCACCGTGCGGCTGACCGAGACCGAGGCGTACGGGAACGCGGGAGCGGACCCCGGCGCCCACTCGTTCCGCGGCCGCACCGAGCGCAATGCCGCGCTGTTCGGGCCGCCGCGGCGCACGTACGTGTACCTGAACTACGGCATCCACCGCTGCCTGAACCTGGTGGGCCACCCCGAGGGGGAGGCCGGCGGTGTGCTGCTGCGTGCGGCCGAGGTGCTCGCAGGAGGGGACCTCGCGGTGGCCCGCCGTGGCCGGGACACCGGCCCCAAGCTGCTCTCCGGCCCGGGCAACCTCGGCCAGGGCCTCGGCATCACCCTGGAGATGGGCCACGCGCCCGTGGAGATCGTCGCCGCGCCGCCGGAAGTGGCCGACGACGGCGGCACCCCGGCCCGCCTCGCCGCGCCGGCCGCGCCCGCCCGCTTCCTCCTGGCCCCGCCCGCGCCCCGCGATCCGGCCGAGCCGCCGATCGAGGTCGTGACGGGCCCGCGCGTCGGCGTCTCGGGGGAGGGTGGCTCCGTGCGCTTCCCGTGGCGGTTCAGCGTGGCCGGCCACCGCAGCGTGTCCGCGTTCCGGCGTGGCCGCAACGTGCCGGACTGAGCCTCAGACCTTGTCGCCCGCCCCGGCCCCGTGCCTAGGTTGATCTCATGACCGAGATGAACAAGACCGCCCACGGCGAGACCCAGCAGACCGTCACCCGGACCATCGACGCGTCCGCCAAGGACGTGTTCGACTTCCTGACCCTGCCCGCGAACCACGCGAAGTTCGACGGCTCGGGCATGGTGCAGTCGGACGACAAGACCCAGCGCATCCAGAAGGTCGGCGACGTGTTCACCATGAACATGCACGCGGAGCACATGGGGGGCGACTACCAGACCGACAACCACGTGGTCGCCTACGACCCGAACAAGCTGGTCGGCTGGAAGACCGCCCCCGCCGGCACCGAGCCCAAGGGTTGGCAGTGGGTCTACCGGCTTGAGGACAACGGCTCCGGCAGCACGGTCGTGTCCCTCACCTACGACTGGACCGCCGTGACCGACCCGGAGCTGCTGGCGAAGAACCTCTTCCCGATGGTGTCCGAGGAGCAGATGGAGGAGTCGCTCGCGAAGCTGGCCGCCGAGGTCGGCTGACCCCCGCCTCCCGACGGCGGCCTCCGGGCTGGCCGTCCCCTCGACGACGGGCACACACCCGGCCAGGGTGCGGTGCCCGTCGTCGTGTCCGGTGTCACGGCTAGAGTGCCGTGCGAGACCGTTCCACCCCCCACGTCCAGGAGGATCCGCCGTGACCGCCACCGCCGAGCCCGAAGTCCCGTCGCCGCGCGAGGACCTGTACCGCCACGTCAACGCCGGGTGGTTGGACACCCACGAGATCCCCGCGGACCAGGGCGCCTACGGCGCGTTCCTCGAGCTGCGGGACGCGGCCGAGCTCGCCGTCCGGCACCTGTGCGAGGACGCCGTGCGCGAGGTCGGCACGGGCTTCGACCCCGCCCAGGCGCGCGTGCAGGCCACGGCCGCGGCCGGCGCGCACCGGGACGTCCCGCTCGCCCCGCTGGACGAGGAGGACGCGGAGGGCACGGAGCATCCGGAGCTCAAGCGCCGGATCGCCGCGCTGTACGCCTCGTTCATGGACGACGAGACCGTGGAGGCCCGCGGCCTCGAGCCGATCGCCTCGGACCTGGCGGCGGTGGCCACCGTGTCCACCCCCGCGGAGCTGCTCGCCCTGTCCGGGCGACTGCAGCGCCAGGGCGTCTCCGGCCTCATCAACACCGGCGCCCTCAACGACGCCGGGAACCCGGACCGCATGCTCCTGCACCTGCTCCAGGGCGGCCTGGGCCTGCCGGACGAGTCCTACTACCGGGACGAGGCCTACGCCGAGATCCTCGAGCAGTACACCGAGCACACCGGCCGTCTGCTGGCGCTGGCCGGGATCGGCGCGGACCGGGACGAGGCCGCCGCGCTGGGCGCCCGGGTGGTGGAGCTGGAGAAGCGCATCGCCGCCCTGCACTGGGACGTGGTCCGCACCCGGGACGCCGTGGCCCGCTACAACCTCATGACCCACGACCGGCTGACGGAGCTCTTCCCCCTGGCCGACGCCTGGCTCGAGGGCGTGGACGCCGCCGGCGAGCGCGCCGCGGAGGTCGTGGTGTGGCAGCCGGACTTCCTCTCCGGTGTGCAGGGGCTGCTCGAGGGACCCGAGGCCGCCGACCTCGAGGACTGGCGTCACTGGCTGATCCTGCAGGTGCTGCGCTCCTTCGCCGGCTTCCTGCCGGACGCGTTCGTGCAGGAGAACTTCTCCTTCTACGGCCGCCGCCTGGCCGGCACCGAGGAGGTCCGCCCCCGCTGGAAGCGCGCGGTCGCGTTCGTCAACGGGGCGGCCGGCGAGGACGTGGCGCAGCTCTACGTGGCCCGCCACTTCCCGCAGGGCCACGTGGCCGCGATGGACGAGCTCGTGGGCCTGCTCCAGGAGGCCTACCGCCGGTCCATCGAGGAGCTCGAGTGGATGGGGGAGGAGACCCGTCAGCGGGCGCTCGAGAAGCTGGCGATGTTCCGCCCCATGGTGGGCTACCCCTCGAAGTGGCTGGACTACTCCGCCCTCGAGGTCCATGCCGGCGACCTGCTGGGCAACGCCCGCTCCTCCTCGGAGCTCGAGTGGGAGCGGGACCTGCGCAAGATCGCGGACGGGCCGGACCCGGAGGAGTGGCACATCACGCCGCAGACGGTGAACGCGTACTACTCGCCGCTCGAGAACGCGATCGTCTTCCCGGCCGCCATCCTGCAGCCCCCGTTCTTCGACCCCGAGGCCTCGATGGCCGCGAACCTGGGGGCGATCGGCGCCGTGATCGGCCACGAGATCGGCCACGGCTTCGACGACCAGGGCTCGCGGTACGACGGCGCCGGCCGGCTCGAGGACTGGTGGACCGAGGAGGACCGCACGGCGTTCACCGAGCGCACCTCCCGGCTGGTGGCCCAGTACAACGCGCTCTCCCCGGCCGAGGCCCCGGACCACCGCGTCAACGGCGAGTTCACCCTCGGGGAGAACATCGGCGACCTCGGCGGCCTGGGCATCGCCCACCGCGCCTTGGAGATCTGGCGGGACGAGGGCGACGGCGCCTCCCTCGACGCCGCGGCGGGGGACCGCGAGTTCTTCACCGCCTGGGCCACCGTGTGGCGTCAGCTCACGCGACCGGAGGCCATGGTCACCCGCATCGCCTCGGACCCGCACTCGCCCAACGAGTTCCGCTGCAACCAGGTGGTCAAGAACCTCGACGCCTTCCACGAGGCGTTCGGCACGCGCGAGGGGGATCCCATGTGGCTGGCCCCGGAGGAGCGCGTCACCATCTGGTGATCCCGCCCGCCGGCCGGGCCCCGCGGGTCCGGCCGGCGGCTCACTCGGATTCGGCGGGGTCCTGCATCCGGGTCTGACGCTCGGCGGCCAGCCGGTCCAGCAGGCGCGTCAGCGTCCGGATGTCCTCGCGGTCCCAGCGCGCCAGGTCGTCGCGCAGCCCGCGACCCGCCGGGCCGCCGCGCACCGCGTCGAGGCGGGCGAGCCCCTCGGGGCTGGCGCTCAGGAGGGCGGAGCGGCGGTCCCGCGGGTCCGGCTCTCGGGTGATCAGCCCGGCGGCCTCGAGGTCGCGGACCATGCGGGAGACCTGCGCGCGGTCCACCAGCAGGCCCTCGGCCACGGCCGAGGGCGTCATGGTCCCCTCGTTGGCCAGCATCATGAACGCCTTCATCGCCCCGACGGACAGGGCCGGGCTGAGGGCCGCCGCGTAGCGGACCATCACCTGGCGGTGCTGCAGGACCAGACGCGAGAACGCCTGCTCGAGCCCCTGGACGGCGGCCTCGAAGCCCGCGTCGTCGCCGCCTCCGCCCGGGTCCGGGGCGCCGTCAGCCACGGCGGGCCCGGACCAGCGCGGTGACGACGGCCGCCAGCAGGGCCGTCCCTGCCACGGCCAGCGCCGCGGGGACGACGGGCCGGTCGGCCACCGCCGTCGCCGGGCGCTCGGCCGACACCGACCGGGACTCCTCCGGGTCCTCGGCCGGATGCTGCCCCTGCGCCGCGGTCACCACGGGGATCGGGCCGGTCGCGGGCAGCGTCTGCATGGCCTCGGCCGTGGCATGGGTGGCCAGGTCGGCGCGGGTGGCGTGGAGGCGCTCGGAGGTGGTCATGCGGCCCAGTGGGAGGTTCGGCAGGAACAGGATCGCGATCAACGCGACGATCGCGAGCGGCACGGCCACGAGGAAGGCGAGGGCGATGCCCTGCGCGTAGACGTCCTCGAAGATCACCCGCAGCGAGTCGGGCATCTCTGCCACGCGTGGCAGGGTGCTGGACTGCAGGCTCTCGGACCACTCGGCGGCGTCCGGGCCCAGGCTGCGCAGGGCCGCGGCGAGGTCCGCGCGGCGCTCCTCGATGCGGTCCGGGACCACGTTGGAGACCACGGCGCCCATCACGGCGACACCGATGCTGCCGCCCAGGGTGCGGAAGAAGGTGACGCCGGAGCTGGCGACGCCCATCTGCCGCGGGTCGGTGGTGTTCTGCACCACGAGCACGAGGTTCTGCATGGTCATGCCGACGCCGGCGCCGAGCAGGAACATGTAGAGGGACACCAGCCAGAAGGAGGTGTCGTAGTGCAGGGTGCCGAGCAGGGCGGTGCCGGCGATCAGCAGGACGGCGCCGATCACGAGCCAGCGCTTCCACACGCCGGTGCGGGTGATGAGGCCGCCGATCACCGTGGAGGACACGAGCAGGCCGAGGATCATCGGGATGGTCATGAGGCCGGCCTGGGTCGGCGTCGCGCCGCGGGCCAGCTGCATGTACTGGGCCAGGTAGACGGAGGAGCCGAACATGGCCAGGCCCGTGGCGATCGAGGCGATCGTCGCGAGGGTGAAGGTGCGGTCGCGGAAGAGGGTGAGCGGGATGAGCGGCTCGGCGACGCGCAGCTCGGTCACGACGAACAGGACGGTGGCGACGGCGGCGCCGCCGAGCATCCACGCGGTGGTGGTGCTGGCCCAGTCGAAGTCGCGACCGGCGCTGGTGACCCAGATCAGCAGCAGCGCGGTGGCCGCGGTCAGGAACACGATGCCGAGGTAGTCGATGGACACCTTCTGGCGCTCGCGGTGCGGGAGGTGGAGGGTGCGCTGCACCATCACCAGGGCGACGACGGCGAAGGGCACCGCCACGAAGAAGTTCCAGCGCCAGCCCCACAGGTCGGTGATCACGCCGCCGGCGAGCGGGCCGCCCACCGTGGCCACGGCCATCACGGCGCCGAACAGGCCCATGTAGCGGCCGCGCTCACGCGGGCTGATGATGTCCGCCATGATCACCTGGCTGAGCGCGACGAGGCCGCCGCCGCCCAGGCCCTGCACGGTGCGGCAGACGATCAGGAAGGTCGGATCGTGGGTGAACCCGGCCGCCGCGGAGGCGGCGACGAAGATCGCCAGGGCGACCTGGAAGAGGACCTTGCGGTTGACGAGGTCGGCCAGCTTGCCCCAGATCGGGGTGGCGATGGCCGTGGCGAGCAGGGCCGAGGTGATGACCCAGGTGTAGGCGGTCTGGTCGCCGCCGATGTCGTGGATGATCACCGGCATCGAGGTCGAGACCACCGTGTTGGCGATCATCGAGACGAACATGCCCAGCAGGAGGCCGGTCAGGGCCTGGAGCACGGAGCGGTGGCGCGCGGCGTCGGCGGCGGCGCGCTCGAGCGAGGGGGCGCCGGCCGGCGCGACGGCCTCGGGGGCGGGGGAGGTTGGGGTCATGGGGTCCTTCGGCGGGAGGGGCGGCGCGGTGATTGACATAAGTCAATGATTGACGAGAGTCAATCATAAGGGGCGTCGGCCCGGGCCGCACCCGCCGTCCGCGGTTAGCCTGGTCACGCCGGACGACGCCGCGTCCTCCCCGCCCCGATCCGAGAGTGAGGCCCGCCGTGACCCCCCGTTTCCTGCTCATGACCCGCCTCCCTGAGCCCGGGCTCGGAATGCTGCGCGAGGCCGGAGAGGTGGTGGACGGCGCCGACGTCGGAGGGGACGCCGCGCTCGCGCGGCTGGTGGCCTCGGGGGACTACGACGTCGTCGTCGCGGCCCTGGACCAGAAGTTCACCGCCGACGTGCTCGCCGACGCGCGGATCAGGGGCATCGCCAACTACGCGGTCGGCTACAACAACGTGGACGTGGCCGCCGCGACGCGGCGGGGGATCGCCGTCGGCAACACCCCGGACGTGCTCACGGACGCCACCGCGGACATCGCGATGCTCCTGATCCTCGGGGTGACCCGCCGTGCCCCCGAGGGTGAGCGGATGGTGCGCGAGGGACGCTTCCACGGCTGGGCGCCGGACCTGCTCGTGGGCCGGGACGTGCGTGGCGCGACCCTGGGCCTGGCCGGTTTCGGGCGGATCGGCAAGGCGGTGGCCGAGCGTGCGCTCGCCTTCGGCATGGAGGTCGTGTTCGCGCCGCGGCCGCCCGCGCACCGGGAGGTCGCGGCCGCGGAGCTCGGCGACCTCGCCGGCCGCGTCCGTCAGGTCCGCTGGGAGGAGCTCGTCGAGGTCGCGGACGTCCTGTCCCTCCACGTGCCCCTGACGGACGACACCCATCACCTCGTGGATGCGGACGTGATCGCGAAGATGAAGGACGACGCCGTCCTCGTCAACACGGCCCGGGGGCCCGTGGTGGACGAGGCGGCCCTCGTCACCGCCCTGCGCGAGGGGCGGCTCTTCGGCGCCGGTCTGGACGTCTACGAGGACGAGCCCGCCCTCGCCCCGGGCCTGGCCGAGCTGGAGAACGTGATGCTCCTGCCGCATCTGGGCTCCGCCACCCGGGACACCCGCGCCGCGATGGCCGAGCTGGCCGCGCGCAACGCGATCGCCATGGCCACGGGCGCGGAGGCCCCGGCCCTCGTCAACCCCGAGGTGCGCGGCTGACCGGCGGGGCGCCGTCGGTAGACTCGGGGACCGTGACCACCCAGAACTCCGCCTCCGCCGCCGTCGACCACCACGATCAGCAGGCCGTCCGCGCCGCCAAGCGTGAGCAGCTGCTCGCCTCGGGCCGCGAGGCCTACCCCGTGCAGGTGCCGCGCACCCACGCGCTGGCCGAGGTGCGTGAGCGGTTCGACGGCCACGAGCCCGACTGGACCTCGGGCGAGACCGTGTCGGTGACCGGGCGCGTCGTCTTCCTCCGCAACACCGGCAAGCTCTGCTTCGCCACCCTGCAGGAGTCCGGCGCGGACGGGGAGGCCGTCCGCCTCCAGGTCATGGTGTCCCTGGCCGCCGTCGGTGAGGAGTCCCTGGCCGAGTGGAAGAAGGTCGTGGACCTGGGCGACTTCCTCTCCGTCACCGGCGAGGTGATCGTCTCGCGCCGCGGCGAGCTGTCCATCATGGCCTCGGCGTGGGAGATGGCCTCCAAGGCGCTGCGCCCCCTGCCCGTGCTGCACGCGGACCTGAACGAGGAGACCCGCGTCCGCCAGCGCTACGCGGACCTGATCGTGCGCGAGGAGGCCCGCCGCATGGTCTACACCCGGGCCAAGGTCACCTCGGCGGTGCGGCGCACCCTCGAGGGCCACGGCTACGTGGAGGTGGAGACCCCGATGCTCCAGCTGGTCCACGGCGGCGCCCTCGCACGTCCCTTCGAGACGCACCTCAACGCGTTCGACCAGCCGATGACCCTGCGCATCGCCACCGAGCTGTACCTCAAGCGCGCCGTCGTCGGCGGCATCGACCGCGTGTTCGAGATCGGCCGCGTGTTCCGCAACGAGGGCGTGGACTCGACCCACTCGCCCGAGTTCACCACCCTCGAGTCCTATGAGGCGTGGGCGGACATGCACGTCATGGCCGAGCGCATGCAGGAGATCATCCTCAACGCCGCGGACGCGGTGGGCGCCGGGCGTCGGCTCGAGACCGCGAAGGGCGTCATCGACCTCGACGGCGAGTGGGCCTGGGTCGCCGTGTACCCGGGGCTGTCCGAGGCCGTGGGCCGCGAGATCACCCCGGAGACGGACGCCGAGACGCTGCGGGCGATCGCCGCGGAGCACGAGGTCAAGGTGGACCCCGCGTGGGACGCGGAGAAGCTCGTGATCGAGCTGTTCGGCGAGATCGTGGAGCCCACCCTGATGAACCCCACGTTCGTGTACGACTACCCGCCGGCCGCCCAGCCGCTCGCGCGCCCGCACCGCTCGGACGACCGGGTCATCGAGGCCTGGGACCTGATCATCGGCGGCATGGAGCGCGGCACCGCGTTCTCCGAGCTGATCGACCCCGTCATCCAGCGCGAGCGCCTGACCGCCCAGTCGGCGATGGCGGCCGCCGGCGACGACGAGGCGATGCAGCTGGACGAGGACTTCCTGCGCGCCCTCGAGTACGGCGCCCCGCCCATGGGCGGCATCGGCCTGGGCATCGACCGCCTGGTGATGCTGTTCACGGACGCCGGCATCCGCGAGACCATCCTCTTCCCGCTGCTCAAGCCGGAGGCCTGACATGGCCGCCTTCTGGGACTACTTCTCCGTCCTCGCCCCCTCGATCGGCCTCGGGCTCATCTTCTGGCTGGTGATGCGCTCCCTGCTGCGTTCGGACACGGGTGAGCGCGAGAGTCAGGCCCGCCGGCTCTCGGGCGCGGACGCGCGGGCGGCCCGCGAGGAGGCCGAGGCCCGTGAGTGGGCGGCCCGACGCCGAGCCGAGGGAGGGCCGGGGGCTGATCCGGAGGACCGCGCCCGGTGAGATTCCTTCCCCGGCGTTGAAGAATCCTTCTGCCCGGCTTCGTTGCGGTATTCTTGAATCACCACAAGTGCACGGCCGGAATCGTGAGCACGCGGGAAAGAACCCCGAGAGCGAAGACCGGAACCCAGGGACACGCGCACGAGAGAAGAAAGTGGGAATCACCGTTGGCACAGAAGGTAGAAGTGGTCCTCGTGGATGATCTTGACAGTTCGCCTGCAGATGAGACCGTGAACTTTGCATTGGACGGTCGCAATTACGAGATCGACCTGTCGAAGGAGCACGCTGCGGAACTCCGTGAGTTCCTGAAGCCCTACATGAAGAAGGGCCGCGCCGTGGCGCCGCCGTCGCCCAAGGTCGAGGCCGCCCAGATCCGCAAGTGGGCGGCCGAGAACGGCTACGAGGTCTCGAGCCGCGGTCGCCTGCACCGCGACGTGGTGGAGGCCTACCGCAACGCGAAGCGCAAGTGAGCGTCCCGCCCGGGTGCGTCGAGGAATCGGCGTCCCCGGGCCTCGTTCCGGCCCCTCCCGAGGACGGCCGGGCCGCTTCTCCCGCTGGCGAACAGCCGCGCGGCACGCGGTCCGGGTGCGTAGTGTCGACCACGACCGTACGCAAGGAGTGTGCCCATGTTCGAGAGATTCACCGACCGCGCCCGGCGGGTGGTCGTGCTCGCCCAGGAAGAGGCGCGCATGCTCAACCACAGCTACATCGGCACCGAGCACATCCTGCTCGGTCTGATCCACGAGGGTGAGGGCGTCGCAGCCAAGGCACTGGAGTCCATGGACATCTCCCTGGGCGCCGTGCGAGAGAAGGTGCAGGAGGACATCGGCCAGGGTCAGCAGAACCCGCCCGGCCACATCCCCTTCACGCCGCGCGCCAAGAAGGTGCTCGAGCTGTCCCTGCGCGAGGCGCTGCAGCTCGGCCACAACTACATCGGCACCGAGCACATCCTGCTCGGCCTGATCCGCGAGGGCGAGGGCGTGGCCGCCCAGGTCCTCGTGCAGCTCGGCGCGGACCTGAACCGCGTCCGTCAGACGGTCATCCAGCTGCTCTCCGGCTACCAGGGCGGCGCCCAGGGTGGCAAGGAGACCGCGGGTGCCGGGGTGGGCCAGGGCGGCGAGGCCGGCCAGAACGCCGGCTCCGTGGTGCTGGACCAGTTCGGACGCAACCTCACCGCGGCCGCGCACGACGGCAAGCTGGATCCCGTCATCGGGCGTGCGGGTGAGATGGAGCGCGTCATGCAGGTGCTCTCCCGCCGCACCAAGAACAACCCCGTGCTCATCGGCGAGCCCGGCGTCGGCAAGACCGCCGTCGTCGAGGGCCTGGCCCAGGCGATCGACCGCGGCGACGTCCCGGAGACGCTCAGGGACAAGCAGCTCTACTCGCTGGACCTCGGCTCCCTCGTGGCCGGCTCCCGCTACCGCGGCGACTTCGAGGAGCGCCTGAAGAAGGTGCTCAAGGAGATCCGCACGCGCGGGGACATCATCCTGTTCATCGACGAGATCCACACCCTCGTCGGGGCGGGTGCGGCCGAGGGCGCGATCGACGCCGCCAGCATCCTCAAGCCGATGCTGGCCCGCGGTGAGCTGCAGACCATCGGCGCCACCACGCTGGACGAGTACCGCAAGCACATCGAGAAGGACGCCGCGCTCGAGCGCCGCTTCCAGCCGATCCAGGTCGCCGAGCCGTCCGTCGAGGACGCCACGGAGATCCTGCGCGGCCTGCGGGACCGCTACGAGGCGCACCACAAGGTCTCCATCACCGACGGCGCGCTCAAGGCCGCCGCCGGCCTGGCGGACCGCTACGTCTCCGACCGGCACCTGCCGGACAAGGCCATCGACCTGATCGACGAGGCCGGCGCGCGTCTGCGCATCCGTCGCATGACCGTGCCGCCGGAGATCAAGGCCTACGAGTCCCGGATCGCGGAGGTGCGCACCCAGAAGGAGGCCGCCATCGACGGCCAGGACTTCGAGGGCGCCGCCCGCCTGCGGGACCAGGAGCAGCAGCTCGGGGACGAGCGCCGCGAGAAGGAGCAGGCGTGGCGCACCGGCGCGGACGCCGACGTCGCCACGGTGGACGAGGACCTCATCGCCGAGGTGCTCTCCAAGTCCACCGGCATCCCGGTGTTCAAGCTCACCGAGGAGGAGACGGACCGCCTGCGCAACATGGAGGACGAGCTCCACCGCCGCGTGATCGGCCAGGACGAGGCCATCAAGTCCCTGTCCCGCGCCATCCGCCGCACCCGCGCGGGCCTGAAGGACCCGAACCGCCCCTCGGGGTCGTTCATCTTCGCCGGCCCCACCGGCGTCGGCAAGACGGAGCTGGCCAAGTCCCTCGCGGAGTTCCTCTTCGGGGACGAGGACGCGCTCATCACGCTGGACATGTCCGAGTTCCAGGAGAAGCACACCGTCTCGCGTCTGTTCGGCGCCCCTCCCGGCTACGTGGGCTACGAGGAGGGCGGCCAGCTCACCGAGAAGGTCCGCCGCCGTCCGTTCTCCGTGGTGCTGTTCGACGAGGTGGAGAAGGCCCATCAGGACCTGTTCAACTCCCTGCTGCAGATCCTCGAGGACGGTCGCCTGACCGACTCGCAGGGCCGTGTGGTGGACTTCAAGAACACCGTGATCATCATGACCACGAACCTCGGCACCCGGGACATCTCCAAGGGCGTCATGACCGGCTTCCAGTCGGCCACGGACACCACCACCGGGTACGAGCGGATGAAGGGCAAGGTCAAGGAGGAGCTGCGCCAGCACTTCCGCCCCGAGTTCCTCAACCGTGTGGACGACGTGATCGTGTTCCCGCAGCTGCAGAAGCACGAGATCGTGGAGATCGTGGACCTGTTCGTCTCCCGCCTCGGCAAGCGCCTGGCGGAGCAGGACCTGTCCATCGAGCTCACCCAGTCCGCCAAGGATCTGCTCGCGGACCGCGGCTACGATCCGGCCATGGGCGCCCGCCCGCTGCGCCGCACCATCCAGCAGATGGTGGAGGACCAGCTCTCGGAGAAGATCCTCTTCGGCGAGATCCCGGCCGGCTCCCTCATCACCGTGGACGCCACGGGCGAGGGGGAGGGCGCCGAGCTGACGTTCGCGTTCTCCGGCGGCCGGGAGGCCCTGGAGGGTGCGGACCTGGCCGAGCTCGAGTCCGGTGCCGGCGATCCGGTGGACGCCGACCGCTCCGTGTGACCTGCGGGGTCTGACCCACGACGCCGGACCGCGCGTCCGGTGGCCACGGCCCGTCGCCCCTCCCCCTCGGGGAGGAGGCGGCGGGCCGTCGTCGTGCCCCCGCGGGGACGCCGGGGCCGAGGTCCGCGACACCGCCGCCGGCATCAAGGACGGCCTCGCGAAGGACCGCTGAACCGGCCCGCCTCTCCGGAGGCACGAGAGGGGTTCCCTCGCGGCGGGATCGGTGCCACTGTGGTCTGTGACCGCTCGACGGTGGTCCTGTCTCCGCTTCGACCCGGCGCTCGCCGGGACGGCTGCGGGGCAGCCCCGAGAAGAAGGAGGCCGCCCATGGGTATCGGTGACCTGAACAACCTCGCAAACCAGCACTCGGACAAGATCGACGAGGCCGTGGACAACGCTCAGGAGCAGCACGGCGACAAGCTCGGCGAGCACGGCGACACCGTGAACAAGGGTGTCGACGGCGCGCAGGAGAAGTTCCTGTCCGGGGACGAGGGCGAGCAGCAGGCCTGAGCCTGCCGTCGACGCCGCGGGAGCCCCCGCCCGGTCCGCCGGGACGGGGGCTCCCGTCTGTCCGGGGTCGGGATGTCCGTGCCTAGACTGGACCCCATGCCTGCCGACCGCCCCCTCACCCTCCGCTCGGCGCGGACCCAGGACGTCCCGGTCATCCAGGCGCTCGTGGAGCCGCTGGCGCGGGAGCGCGTGCTGCTCCAGAAGGAGGCGGTGGCCTACTACGAGGCCATCCAGGAGTTCGTGGTCGCCGAGGAGGCGGACGGGACCCTGGCCGGCTTCGGCGCCCTCCACGTGATGTGGCAGGACATCGCCGAGGTCCGCACCCTCGCCGTCTCGGAGGCCCACCGGGGGACCGGCGTCGGGCACCTGATCATCGAGGAGCTGCTGGACCGTGCGCGGGCCGTGGGCGTCGAGCGGGTCTTCTGCCTGACCTTCGAGGTCGAGTTCTTCCGCCGGCACGGTTTCGAGGTGATGGCGGACCAGTCCGCCGTGGACCCGGAGGTCTACGCGGAACTGCTGCGCTCCACGGACGAGGGCGTCGCCGAGTTCCTGGACCTCGCCCGGGTCAAGCCGAACACGCTCGGCAACACGCGGATGATCCGCCGCCTCTGAGCCGCCGCACCGCGGGCCGCCCCAGGCCCCGGCGAGGTCAGGCCGGGAAGGTGAGGCCGCCGTCGTCGTCCCGGGCCAGCAGCCCGTCCGACACGAGCCCGGCGACGCACCGCGCCCACTGCGCGTCGTCGGGGCGGTGCGACCCGAGCCGCCCCCCGGCCACGACGACGGCGGGCACCTCCGCCTCGGCCACGCGCCCGTGCTCGCGGACGGCGGCCATCACGGCCCCGCGCACCTGACGGTCCGTGCCGGCCCAGGCCTGGCCGCGCGGCACCTCCACCGGCGGCGGGGAGCCCGCTGCGACCCACGCGCACGTCTCCGCCAGCGGGCAGCGGTCGCAGGCGGGGGAGCGGGCGGTGCAGACGAGGGCCCCGAGTTCCATGACGGCCGCGTTCCACGCGTTGGCGCGGGCGGGGTCCTCGGGCATGAGGGCCTGGGCGCGGCGCATCTCGGCGCGGGTCAGCGACCTGCCGGGCAGGGCCTCACCCGCGACCGCGCGCGCGATCACCCGGCGCACGTTGGTGTCCACGACGGTCTCGGGGACGCCGAACGCGAAGCTCGCGACCGCCGCGGCCGTGTACTCGCCGATGCCGGGCAGGGCGCGCAGGGCGGCGGGGTCGGCCGGCACCCGGCCGTCGTGGCGCCCGACGACGGCCCGGGCGGCCTCCTGGAGGCGCAGGGCCCGGCGCGGGTAGCCGAGTCGGTCCCAGGCCGTGAGCACGTCTGCGGTGGGGGCGGCGGCCAGGTCCGCGGGGGTGGGCCAGCGCTCCAGCCACTCCCGCCAGCGGGGCAGCACCCGCACGACCGGGGTCTGCTGGAGCATGATCTCCGAGACGAGCACGCCCCACGGGGAGCAGTCCGGGCTGCGCCAGGGCAGGTCCCGGGCGTGGACGGCGAACCAGCCCAGCATCGCGTCGTGCAGGTGCGGCACGTCCACCGTGGGCGGGACGAGGGGGGCGGGCGCGGGCATGGCGTCCACTGTAGGGTGCGCCGCCGCCTACCCTGGATCGCATGCCGTCTCGTCCGACTTCCCCCGGGTCGAAGCCGTCCCCCGCCGTCTACCGCCGCCGGCGGCTCGTGGCCGCCCTGCTCGCCCTCGTGCTCCTGCTCCTGGTGGGGTGGGCCGTCGTGGCGCTCGTCCGAGCCGGGATCGGCGCCTTCTCCTCCGAGGACGCCGACCCCTCCGCCGCCCCGACGCCGGTGCACTCCCCGTCGCCCGCCCCGGCCACGGACGCCGAGTCCAGTTCCGCCTCGCCTACCGTGGCCCTCGAGGACGCCGCCGAGTGCCAGCCCTCGGATCTGCGGATCGCCGCCTCCGCGGACCGGTCCGAGTACCAGCGGGGCGAGGAGGCCGAGCTGCGCCTGGGCATCACGAACCTCTCCTCGACCCCGTGCCGCACGGATGTGGGCACGGCCCGGCAGGAGTTCACGATCCGCACGGCCGAGGGCGACGACGTCTTCTCCACCCGCATCTGCCAGGCGGACCCCGCGGAGGCCCAGCGGGTGCTGTACCCGCACGAGGAGCTCACCGCCGTGTACCGCTGGTCCGGCCGCGCCTCGAGCCAGGACTGCGGCCGCCTCGGCGCTCTCGCGGAGCCCGGGCCCCATCTGCTGACGGTCAGCCTCGGCGACGTCACCTCCCGCCCCGTCGCGCTGAAGATCCTCGAGGAGCTCGCCCCGGGGGCCCAGGACAGCAGCTCCTCGGCCGCCCCCTCCTCGGCCACCCCCTCCTCGGCCACCCCCTCCTCGAGCGGCAGCGCCTCCCCGTCGGGGTCCGCCTCCGACCCGGCGTCGGCCTCGACCACCGACCCGTCGCCGTCATCGTCCCGCTGAGCCGGCCGCGCCGTCAGCGGCCGGGGCCGGCCTCCGGATGCGCGGCCGGGCCGCCGCCGGTCCACGTGGGGATCGTGGCGAGGGCCTCGCCGATCGAGCCGACCTCCGCCACCGTGAAGCCCGCGGGGACGTCCCCGAGCGGCTCGGGGGAGCGGGGGACCAGGGCGCGGGTGAAGCCCAGGCGGGCGGCCTCGCGCACCCGTCGCCCGATGCCGGGCACGGGGCGCACCTCCCCGGCCAGCCCGAGCTCACCGACGGCGATCATCCCCTGCGGGACGGGGGCCGAGAGCTTCGCCGAGGCCACGGCGACGGCCACGGCCAGGTCCGAGGCGGGCTCCGAGAGTCGCACGCCGCCCACGGTGGCCACGTAGCAGTCGTCCTGGGCGAGGGCGAAACGGGCCCGGCGCTGGAGCACGGCCAGGAGCATGTTCACGCGCGCCGCGTCCACGCCGGAGACGGTGCGGCGCGGGCTGCCGCCGGCGGACGGGGTGAGCAGGGACTGCACCTCGGCCACGAGCGGGCGCCGGCCCTCGAGCGTCACCGTCACGCACGTGCCCTCGACCGGCTCCGAGACGCCCGAGAGGAACAGACCGGAGGGGTCGTCCAGGGACTCGATGCCGTCCTCCCGCAGGTCGAAGCAGCCGACCTCGTCCGTGGGCCCGAAGCGGTTCTTCACCGCACGCACCAGGCGCAGCCGTGAGTGGCGGTCCCCCTCGAACTGGCAGACCACGTCCACGAGGTGCTCGAGCAGCCGCGGGCCGGCGATGGTCCCGTCCTTCGTCACGTGGCCCACCAGGACCGTGGTGATCCCCTTCTCCTTGGCCGTGCGGATGAGGCTGGCCGCCACCTCGCGCACCTGGCTGACGCCCCCGGCGATCCCGTCCACCTCGGTGGACTGCAGGGTCTGCACGGAGTCCACGATCACCAGCTCCGGGTCCGTCCGCTCGATCTGCCCCAGTGCCCGGCCCAGGTCCGTCTCCGCCGTCAGACGCAGGGTGTCCGCGATCGCCCCGATCCGGTCTGCGCGGGAGCGCACCTGCGCCGCCGACTCCTCGCCCGTCAGGTACAGCACCGAGCGCGGACCGCCGCCGCCCGCGCCGCGCGCCGTCTGGGCGGCCACGTCCAACAGCAGCGTGGACTTGCCGATGCCCGGCTCGCCGGCCAGCAGGATCACCGCGCCCGGCACGAGGCCGCCGCCGAGCACGCGGTCCAGCTCACGCACCCCCGTGGAGCGGAACGAGGCCAGCGTGGCGTCCACGTCCGCGATGCGCGGCGCGACCTCCGCGACCGTGGCCGCGCGCGTGCGACCGGTGGTCGACGTCAGCCCGATCTCCTCGACCGTGCCCCACGACTGGCACTCCCCGCAGCGGCCGACCCACTTCACGGTGGTCCAGCCGCACTCGGTGCAGCGGTATCCGGGGGCACGCTTCGGGGCGGTCTTGGTGGCCATGCGCCCACTCTAGGAGCCGAGGCGGACGCGTTAGCCGGCACCGCGCGCGGTCCGACGTCGGCCGCCGGGGCCGTGCGCCGCCGTCGGGCTCAGACGCGGGGCAGGTAGCCGCGCGCCTCGTCGTGCTCGGCGCCCGTGGCCTCGATGAGGTCCACCATCATGGGCCGCAGCAGCATCACGAGCGCCTCGCCGTGCACGGACCCGCCGCCCAGCTGGTGCGGGTCCAGCGCGGACGCGGACGCCCCCAGGGCGTCCCGCGCCACGGACAGCGAGCGATGGCGGCCCTCGGCCTGCGGCTCCACGAGGGAGCGGTGCAGGATCTCGACGGCGTCCGCGGCGTCGTCGAACCAGGCGGCCAGGCGCTCGCGGTCGTCGTCGTCGAACACACCCTCGTCCAGGACCGAGACCACCCGCCGGGCCACGATCCGCAGGGAGCGCACCGCCAGGTCCGAGCGGTCCGCCGCGTTCACCGCGTCCTCCACGAAGGAGCGCGAGGAGCGGTGCAGCGGGTTGAACACGGTCTGCTCATGCGTGACGCGCAGCTCCTTGCGCAGCGCCTCCAGCGTGGTGTGCGTGCCGCGGCTGGCCACGAGCGCCATCCAGGCGGTGCGGGAGTCGTTCTCCCGCAGGGCCCGGGAGAGGTCGCGCAGCACCGTGGCGATCGAGTCGTAGAGTCCACCCAGCTGACGCACCGCGGGACGGCGCACGTCCTGGGGCGAGAGGAACGTGACGAGCAGGGCCAGGACGCCGCCCACGATCGCGTCCTGGCTGCGGACGAACGGCCCTCCCGTGCCGGTGGGCAGGAGGACCACGAGGACGGACTGCAGGGACATCTGCATCGTGAATGTGGCGCCGGAGTCCAGGAACCGGGCCACCATCACGGACACGAACAGGACCACCGAGGCCTGCCACAGGCCGCGGCCGAGCCCGACCATGAGCAGGTCCCCGATCAGGATGCCGACGGTGCAGCCGACGGCGACCTCGGCCACCTTGCGCAGCTTCGGCTCCCGTTGGAAGCCGAGGGCGATCAGTAGGGCGGTGGAGGCGAACAGGGGCTGCTGGTGGCCCAGGACGGCCTCCGCGAACCAGTAGGCGCCCACCGCGCAGACAGCGACGAGGGCGGCCTGGCCCACGGAGGAGCGGACGCGGGACCAGCCCGCACGGGCGCGCCGACGCAGGAAGCGGCCGAGACGTTCCCCGCGGGTCTGGGGGTCGACCATCGGCACCGTGCCCGTGGCGGTGGCGAAGCGGTCCGTCATGCGGCCAGCCTAGTCCGACGCCGCGGTGCCCCCGCCGTGCGAGGCTCAACCAAGCATTGTGGCCCACGGCACAGATCATTCCTGCGAATGCCGCTCCCGTTCACCATCTGTTCACCCCGGCCGAGCACTCGATTCACCTCTGGACCGTACGGTCGGGTGCGGTGCAGAACCGGGCCAGCCGGACGCTCTGCCCTCACCGTCGTCATCCGATTGAAAGAGGCTCTTCGTGAAGGCTCTCCGCTTCGGCCGCTCCGCCGCCCTCCTGTCCGTGGCCGCCATCGCCCTGACCGCCTGCTCCTCCGCGGACAGCGGCAACGGCGGCTCCGATGCCTCCGGCTCCGCCGGCGGCGAGCAGGGCACCACCTCCGAGGTCCAGGGCAACCTGGTCGGCGCCGGCGCCTCCTCGCAGGAGGCGGCCATGACCGCCTGGACCCAGGGTGTCACCGAGACCGCTCCGAACCTGACCGTGCAGTACTCCCCGGACGGCTCCGGTGCCGGTCGTGAGAAGTTCCTCGCCGGTGCCACCTCCTTCGCCGGCTCCGACGCCGCCCTCAAGGAGGAGGAGGCTGAGTCCGCCAAGGAGAACTGCGGCGACGAGGGCGCGTTCCACGTGCCGGCCTACATCTCCCCGATCGCCGTGGCCTACAACCTGCCGGGCGTCGATGACGTCAAGATGGACGCCGAGACCATCGCCAAGGTGTTCTCCGGCGAGATCAAGAACTGGAACGACGAGGCCATCGCCGCGCAGAACGAGGGCGTCGAGCTGCCCGACACCCCGATCACCGTCGTGCACCGTTCCGACGACTCGGGCACCACCGAGAACTTCACCGCCTACCTCACCGAGGCCGCCGGCGATGCCTGGTCCTACGACGAGGTCGAGACCTGGCCGTCCGACATCACCGCCGAGTCCGCCCAGGGCACCAAGGGTGTCGTGGGCCTGGCCTCCCAGACCGAAGGCGCCATCACCTACGCCGACGCCTCCGCCGTGGGCGAGCTGGGCACCGTGTCCGTGAAGGTCGGCGAGGAGTACGTGAAGTACTCCGCCGAGGCCGCGGCCGCGACCGTCGAGAAGTCCGAGGCCAAGGAGGACGGCTCGATCGAGCTCGACCGCGCCACCGACGAGTCCGGCGTGTACCCCGTCGTGCTGGTCTCCTACCACATCTACTGCAACCAGTACGAGTCGCAGGAGACCGTGGACCAGGTCAAGGCCTTCGCCGAGTACGTCGTGTCCGAGGACGGTCAGAAGACCGCCGAGGAGTCCGCGGGCAACGCCCCGATCTCCGAGGACACCCGCAAGAAGGCCATGGAGCGCATCGAGGCCATCTCGGTCAAGGGCTGATGTCGCTTCTTGTCGGCTGACCCACCGCCGCTTCGGCCGCCGGGCCCCACGGGCCCGGCGGCTGAAGCCGCGTCAGGGCACTCGTTCGTCGCGGCCCGTCCATCACCACGCACGTCGATCTGAGGGAAGGCACCGTGTCCTCAACCACCAACGAGGCGGCACCGAAGCCGTCCAGCCTGCGCGGCCCCCGCCGCGGAGCCGCCGGAGACAAGCTCCTCTCCGGCGGGGCCCTGGCGGCCGCCGTCCTGATCCTGCTCGTGCTCGCCTTCGTGGCGGTCTTCCTCCTGACGGAGGCATGGCCTGCCCTGCAGCCGGGCGCGGAGCTCGTGTCTGCGGACTCCTTCTTCCAGTACGTGTGGCCGCTCATGGCCGGCACCGTGATGGTGTCGATCATCGCTCTGCTCATCGCCACCCCGGTCGCGATCGGTGTCGCCCTGTTCATCTCGCACTATGCGCCCCCGCGCATCGCGCAGTCGGTGGGCTTCGTGATCGATCTGCTGGCCGCGATCCCCTCCGTGGTCTACGGCGTGTGGGGCTGGCTGACGCTCGCTCCGCTGATGGTGCCGATCTACGGCTGGCTCAACGAGAACCTGGGCTTCATCCCGTTCTTCGGCGGCTCGGCCACCACCACGGGCCGCACCCTGCTGACCTCGGGCGTCGTGCTGGCCGTGATGGTCCTGCCGATCATCACCGCGCTCTGCCGTGAGATCTTCACCCAGACCCCGAAGCTCCACGAGGAGGCCGCGCTCGGCCTCGGCGCCACGCGCTGGGAGATGATCAAGATGACCGTGTTCCCGTTCGCCCGGGCCGGCATCATCTCCTCGATCATGCTCGGCCTCGGCCGCGCGCTCGGCGAGACCATGGCGGTCACCATGGTGCTCTCCGGCGGCGTCTTCTCCTGGTCGCTCGTGGAGTCCGGCAGGAACCAGACGATCCCGTCGGAGATCGCGCTCAACTTCCCCGAGGCGTTCAACATGCGCCTGCACGAGCTGATCGCTGCCGGTCTCATGCTCTTCATCATCACCCTGGCGGTGAACATGATCGCCCGCGCGATCGTGAACAAGCACAAGGAATTCTCGGGAGCCAACTGACATGAGCACTGTCTCGACTTCTCCCCGGGCCACCGAGGACAGCGTGACGCCGCGGCGTCACTCCCTGACCGAGGGTCAGAAGCCCGGCTGGACCTGGATGGCCGTCGCAGCTGCCGCGGCCGTCGTCGCCGCCGGCCTGACCGTGCTGCTCAGCGGCGCCTTCAACGTCGTCGGTTTCGTGATCATCGCCGCCATCCTCTACATCGCGGGGCTCTACGTGGCCACCCGCGTGATGGAGAACCGGCGCCGCGCCGCAGACGGCCTGTGCCGCAACCTCGTGTGGCTGGCGTTCCTCGTGGCCCTGGTGCCGCTGGTCTCCGTGCTGTGGTCGGTCCTCTCCGCCGGTCTGCCGACCCTGATCGCCAACCCGCAGATCATGGCGTACGACATGAAGGGCATCACCGGCATCGACGACTCGGCGTGGGTGGAGGACGGCAAGCCCGCCGGCGGGCTCGCGGGCGGTTTCGGCCACGCCCTGATCGGCACCGTCGTGATCACGATCATCGCGACCCTGATCTCCGTGCCGATCGGCATGCTCACCTCCATCTACCTGGTGGAGTACAGCCGCGGCGGCTGGTTCTCCCGCGCCATCGTGTTCTTCGTGGACGTCATGACCGGCATCCCCTCGATCGTGGCCGGCCTCTTCGCCTACGCCGCGATCACGTGGGTCCTGACCCTGGTCACCGGCAGCAAGTCCACCGCACTGCAGTCCGTGCAGATGGGTCTCACGGCCGCGATCGCGCTCTCGGTGCTCATGATCCCCGTGGTCGTGCGATCCACGGAGGAGATGCTCCGTGTGGTGCCCAACGAGCTGCGCGAGGGCGCCTACGCCCTCGGCGTGCGCAAGTGGCAGACCATCGCCAAGGTGGTCCTGCCCACCGCGATCTCCGGCATCGCCTCCGGCGTCACCCTGGCCATCGCCCGCGTGGCGGGCGAGACCGCGCCGATCCTCGTGACGGCCGGCTTCGCCACCAGCATCAACTGGAACCCGTTCGACAACTGGATGACCGCGCTGCCGGTGTACATCTACCGCCAGCTGGTCGCCCCGACCTCGCCTACGGCGGCGGACCCCTCGACCGCCCGCGCCTGGGCAGCCGCCCTGCTGCTCGTCACCATCGTCATGCTGCTCAACCTGGCGGCACGGTTCATCGCCAAGGCGTTCGCCCCCAAGAAGGGCCGGTGAGGCCCGGCCGCCCGGAATCCCCCGGGCGGCCGGCCCCGACCCCGTCGCACCCCCCCAGAGACTTCCACGAAGGAACAGAACCACTCATGTCCAAGCGCATCCAGGCCATCGACGTCGATGTCTTCTACGGCAAGTTCAAGGCCGTCGAGGGCGTCAACATCGACATCGCCCCCCGCTCCGTCACCGCCTTCATCGGCCCCTCCGGCTGCGGCAAGACCACCTTCCTGCGCAGCATCAACCGCATGCACGAGGTGCTCCCCGGCGCCACCGTGGACGGCCAGCTCCTGCTCGACGGCGAGGACATCTACGGGCCCGGTGTGGACCCGGTCCGCGTCCGTTCCCAGATCGGCATGGTCTTCCAGCGCCCGAACCCGTTCCCCACGATGTCCATCCGCGACAACGTGCTGGCCGGCTACAAGCTCAACGGCACCCGCCTGAACAAGTCCCGTGCGGACGAGCTCGTGGAGAAGTCCCTGCGCGGCGCCAACCTGTGGAACGAGGTCAAGGACCGCCTCGACAAGCCCGGCTCCGGCCTCTCCGGCGGTCAGCAGCAGCGTCTGTGCATCGCCCGCTCCATCGCGGTGCAGCCCGACGTGATCCTCATGGACGAGCCCTGCTCCGCGCTCGACCCGATCTCCACCCTCGCCGTCGAGGACCTGATCAACGAGCTCAAGGAGGAGTACACGGTCATCATCGTCACGCACAACATGCAGCAGGCCGCGCGCGTGGCGGACAAGACCGCGTTCTTCAACATCCAGGGCGTCGGCAAGCCCGGCAAGCTGATCGAGTACGACGACACCAACGTCATCTTCAACAACCCCTCGAGCCAGCAGACCGAGGACTACGTCTCCGGCCGTTTCGGCTGAGCCGCCCCGCGCTCCGTCCCCGACCCCGTCCGGCCGCACGCCGGGCGGGGTCGCGGCGTCTGCGGGGCCGGGCGTCGTCGTCGGGCGCGGCCTCAGGCCAGCGGGAGGAGGGCCAGCGTGCCGAGGAGGCCGAGGAGGGCGCAGGCCACCGGCGTGAGCAGCCACCAGCCGACCACGCGCAGCACGGTGGGCCAGCGCACGGACGCGTAGGTCTGCGTCTGGCCGGCGCCCACGATGGCCGCCGTCGCCGTGTGGGTGGAGGACAGGGGCAGGTGGAACACCAGGGATCCGACGAACAGCAGGCCCGCGGGGATGACGGCGGCCACGGACGCCCGCAGGGGGTCGAGGCGCACGAGACGCTCGGTGAGGGTCCAGGCGATCCGCCAGGCGCCGCCCAGCGTGCCGAGCCCGACCGCGAGGGCGAACAGGAACGCGCCCCCCACGAACTCGGCCGTCAGGGCGTCCGGCGCCAGGACGGACCCGGACCCCACCAGCACGGCGGCCCACAGCACCCCCATGCGCTGACCGGCCTGCAGGCCGTGGCCCATGGCCATGGCGCTGGCGGAGATGCCCAACGCGACGCGGGCCCGGTGCTGGACGTTGACCGTGGTGCCGCGGGTGGCGAGCCGCATGGCGGGGGCGGTGAGCAGGCGGGCGAGCGCCCACGCGATCAGGGGCGAGAGCAACAGGCTGAGCAGCACCTCGGCGCGGACGAGGTCGAAGATGGTGTGGGCGACGTCGATGTGCAGGCTCAGGCGCACGGCGAGGTGGCTGCCCGCCAGCGCGGAGATCAGCGCGTGCGTGCTGGAGCCGGGCAGGCGCCGCCACCACAGCAGCAGACCCCACACGAGGGTCACCGCGCAGGACACGCCCACGGCCAGGGGGCCGATCTCGCTGCGCACCGCGGGCGAGGTGAAGTAGTGCACGCTCAGCGTGATGAGCCCGATGCCCAGCAGGGCGCCCACGGTGTTGACCGCTCCGGTCAGGAGGAGGGCTCCGCGCGGGGTCAGCGCCCGGTACCGGACAGGCAGCGCCGCGGCGTTGGGGGCGTCACGGAACCCCATCAGCGCGCCGACGGCGCACAGCAGCACGAGGACGACGGCGAGCCCCGCGGTCACGGCGCCTCCACCGGCTCAGGACTCACGGACGAGCACCATGCCCAGGTCCATGTTCACGCGGGAGAGGGCCTCGAGCGCCGCGTGCAGCGCCCAGGCGACCTCGCGCTGGCGGTTGTAGTCGCGCTGCAGCAGGTCCATGCCGAGGTCGGCGAGCCACTCGACCATGATCCGCTCCGTGCGGCGGGAGGCGCGCAGCAGCTGCATCCACGTGGCCTCCAGGGCGTCGAGGTCGCGCATCTCGGCGGCGCCGCGGGCGAGCAGCTCGGCCTGACGACCCACGGTCTCGAGGACGTCGAGGGCGTGCGTCGGCAGCTCCTCGAGGTCGGCCCGCTGGATCAGCACGCCCGCCGACACGACGCGCCGGGTGGTCGCGTGCACGCCGCTGGCCAGCCGGTAGAGGTCCTGACGGGGCAGCGGAGTCACGTAGGCGCTGCGCAGCGCGGTGAGGAAGGCCATGAGGGTGGCGCTCGAGGACGAGTCGAGCTCCTCGAGCTCACGGGCGGCACGGTCCGCCTCGGGTCCGCGGGTCCCCGCGACCTGGGCCACCAGATGCACGGACCGGTGCAGGGCCTCGGCGAGGTCCGCCATGTGGCGCAGCGCCGGGGTGTCGCGCGTGACGAGCCAGGGCATGCGGGGGGACATGGGCAGCGGTCGCTCTCTCGTCGACGGGTGGCGAAGGGGTCGACGACGACGCCGGACCGGGAACGCCTCTCGGCGGAAGGCCGCTCGCAGCGGCTATGTGTTGGAGCCCGGGGTTACCAGCGGCCCGGCGCCGTCCCCATCAGTCTAGCGATCCGTCCCGAAACGCTCGACCCGCCGCCTCCAGGGCGTCGGCGGTGCTGACCAGGCGCGCGGCCCGGCGGGTGAGGGCGGCGGCGCGGTCCGGGGCGGCGGCCTCGGAGCCCTCGGCGTGCTCGACCTGGCCCAGAGCCACGACGCGGGCGTAGGCCGCGGCGCGCTCGAACGCGACGTCGATCTCGGAGCGGTAGGCGCCCGTGAGGATCGTGTCCGTGAGGCGGCGCAGCTCGGCCGGCCCCGGCGGCTCGACGGCGCCCGCCACGACGCGCGAGGCGTAGGCGGCATGCCCGGCGCGGTACCAGGCGGCCCAGCGCTCGCCGTCGCGGGTCGTCGCCTCCTGGAGCGCGTACAGGCGCCACAGGGCGCCGGCGAGCGAGACGGGCGGGGCGTCCGCCCACAGCTCGGCGAGCGTCTCGACGCCCAGCTCGCGGACCAGCCCGACCAGCCGCTCGACGATGGCCGGGTCCTCCTCCGCGCGGCCGCCGGCCACGAGGGCGTGGGCCAGGCGCGAGGCCGCCGCGGCCACTTCCTGCGGGTCTTCGCCGCCGGCGAAGTGCGTGAGCTCCTGCGGTTCCGAGAGGCGGGGCCGGTGGGGGCGCAGCACGCCCGAGGCGCTCGAGCTGGCGCCGCGGCCGGCGGGCAGGCGGTGACGTGCCATGGGCGGGCTCCCTTCGAGGGCGCATCGGGGTGGGGATGTGGTCGCCGGAGGCGGCGGCCCCGTCCACGGTAGTGCCCCGGACGCCTGGGCTACCATCGGAGGGCACCCGTGAGGGTCGCCGTCGTCGGCCGCGCGCCGTCGTCGTCGGCCGCGGGTGGGGGCCTTTAGCTCAGCTGGCAGAGCATCGGACTTTTAATCCGCCGGTCGCGGGTTCGATCCCCGCAGGGCCCACGCGAAAACGGCCCCTGACCAGGCATGACGCCCGGTCGGGGGTCCTCCCTAGGATGGAGCCATGAGCCCCACGCCCCCACCAGTCACCGAGACGATCAGTTCCGGCCACAGCGTGGTGTGGTCGCGCCCGCCGGCGGAGCGCGCGGGCACGGACCTGGTGCTCGTGTTCCACGGCTACGGCTCCAACGAGGTCCGCGCGGCGCGCCGCCACTTCCCGATGCTCCCGGAGCGGTGCACCGGCCTGGCGGTGCGCGGCGGCTTCGAGATCGACGAGACGGCGTCCGAAGGCCCGGGCGACCCCGGCGCGCACGGCTGGTTCCTGCTCGACCTGCTGCTGCAGTCCGACTTCGCCCAGGTGCTCGCCGCCGCCCACCGCGTGTTCGACGTGCTCTCCGCCGAGGAGGTCGTGGCGGCCGGCTTCCGCACGGTCTCGGTGCTCGGCTTCTCCCAGGGCATGGCCATGGCGACGACGGTCCTGCGTCTGCGCCCCGAGGCGTTCACCTGCGGTGTGGGCCTGAGCGGCTTCGCCGTCGACAACGAGCTGCTGGCCATGCTCGACTCCCCGGCCGAGGGACCGGGCCCGCGCCCGTTCTTCTGGGGCCGGGACGCCGAGGATCCCGTGATCCATCCGGACGCCGTCGCCCACACCCGCGCGTGGGCCGAGGAGCACACCCGCCTGACCGTGCGCACCTACCCCGGGATCCTGCACGGGACCGGCCCCGACGAGGTCCGTGACGTGCGCATCTTCCTCGAGCACTCCCTGCGCGCGGCGACGCCCGGGTCCTGACCGCGGGGGTCGCGCGCCGATACTGTGGCGCGCATGGCAAAGAACTCGACGATCGGCCGGTACGCGTCCGGGAAGGTGAAGGACTTCGGGCTGAAGTCGGCACTCGATGAGAACGGCGAGCCCACGGAGGGCTTCGAGAAGGCCCTCTCCACGGTGTTGGCGGTCCAGCGCCCCCTGGTCCTGAAGAACATCCAGCGCATGGCGGCGAAGCACCCGGGGGAGAGCCCGGAGCGTCTCGCCGAGCGGCTCGGGCAGCAGTACCTGACCACCGTCACGGGGGCCGGTGCCGCCGTGGGCGGCACCGCGATCGTCCCGGGCATCGGCACCGTGGCCGCGCTCGGCCTGTCCGGTGCCGCGGTCGCCGGCTTCATGGAGGCCACCGCCCTCTACGCGCAGTCCCTCGCCGAGCTGCACGGCATCACCACGCAGGACCCGCAGCGCGCCCAGGCCCTCGTCATGGGCCTCATGCTCGGCGACGACGCCAAGGAGCTGCTCCGCGAGGCCGCCGCCAAGGCCGGCCGTCCCTACGACCCGCAGTCCAGCCTCAACGCGCTCGCGGGCACCGCATCGGGCACCGGCATCAGCGCGTTCGTGGTGGATCGCCTCAAGAGGACGTTCATGCGCAAGATGCTCCTGCGGCAGGGTGCCGGCTTCGTGGGCCGCGCCGTGCCGTTCGGCGTGGGCGCCGTGATCGGCGGCGTGGGCAACCGCGCCATGGGCAAGGCCGTGATGGAGAACGCCGCGGAGCTCTTCGGCCCCCTGCCGATGGTGATCCCCGGCGAGATCCGCGAGGGCGTCGCACAGGGGCGCGCCGATGGCACCAAGGACGACGGCGGCGTCTTCGGCGCGATCCGTCGCGCCCTGCCCGGCGGCAAGGACGAGAAAGACGACAGGCAGAAGAAGGGCAAGCCCGCCGCCTGACGGCCCCGCCCCCGCGCTTTCGAACGTGAGAGAGGCCCTATCTCACGTTCGAAAGCGCCCATTCGCCCCATGTCACGTTCGAAAGTGCGGGGCAGGGGCCGCGTCTCAGAGGAACAGTGTCGCCACCCCGTGGATCGCCAGGCCCGCGAGCGCGCCGACGACCGAGCCGTTGATGCGGATGAACTGCAGATCCTTGCCCACGAACAGCTCGAGGGTGCGCGCGGTCTGCTCGCCGTCCCAGCGGGCGACCGTCTCCTCGATCACCCCGGTCACTGCCGGGCCGTAGGAGCTCAGCGCATACGCCGCGGCGCGGCGGGCGTGGCCGTCCACACGGTCGCGCAGCTCGGGGTCCTCCTGCAGGCGGGCGCCGAGGTCGCGCAGGGCGGCCACGAGCGCGCGGTGCAGGTCGGAGGACGGGTCCTCGAGCGCGTCCAGGAGCGAGTCCCGCAGGGAGACCCAGGCCCGCCCGGCCCACGCGCGCAGCCGTTCGTCCGCGAAAAGGTTCCGCTTGAACCGTTCCACCGAGGCGCGGGTGGCCGGCTCGTTCCGCATCTCGTCGGCGAGGCGGTCGAGCCAGTCGTCGACGGCGCGGCGGGCCTCGTGCTGCCGGTCGCGGCGGATGCCGGCGAGGTATTTGAGGGTCTCGGCGTGCAGTCGCTCGGCGAGGAGGCGGTCCACGAGGTCCGGGCTCCACTCGGGGGAGCGGCGGCGCACCGTCTCGACGAACAGCTCGGGGTGGGCGGCCACCCAGTCCCCGGTGTGGGCGACCACGAGGTCCACCACGCGCTCGTGGTGCCGGCCGGCCACCACGTCCTCCAGCACGCCCGCGAGCGTGGGGGACCAGTCCGGGGCCACCATGTGGCGTTCCATCAGCTGGCGCAGCAGCTCCTGGACGGCGTCGTCGTCAGCCGCGGCCATGGCGCCCCGGGCCGCCGTCGCGATCTCCCGGGCGGTGCGGGCCGCGTTCTCCTCACGGCGCAGCCAGCCGCCGGCGGCCTCGGCCACCTTCAATCCGTCGACCTTCTCGTGGGCGACCTCCGAGTCCAGGAAGTTCTCCTGCACGAACTCGGTCAGCGCGGCGCCGAGCTGGTCCTTCTTCCGCGGGATCAGGGCGGTGTGCGGCACGGGCACCCCCATCGGGTGGCGGAACAGCGCCGTGACCGCGAACCAGTCCGCCAGCGCGCCGACCATGCCGCCCTCCGCGGCGGCGCGCACGTAGCCCCACACCGGGTGGGCGTCCTGCAACGGGAACGCGACCACGAACACCACGGCCAGCAGGATGAGCAGGCCCAGGGCGACGGCCTTCATGCGCCGCAGGCCCGCCGCGCGTTCGAGGGCGCCGGCGCTGAGCAGCTGCTGGGCGGGGTCGGGGGAGAAGGACACGGCAGGCTCCTGATCGCGTGCACCGAATGGTCCCCACCAGTTAACCAGCCGGGCACCCTGCGGTGACGTGGCCGGCACAGGCGCTCCCTAGCCTGGCGGCGTGTCCGCCCTCGTGATCGCCCACCGCGGTGCCTCCGCCGCCTTCCCCGAGCACACCCGCGCCGCCATGCTCCACGCCCTCGCCGTGGGCGCGGACGGTCTCGAATGCGACGTCCAGCTCACGCGGGACCGCGAGGTCGTCTGCTGGCACGACCCCACCGTGGACCGCACCTCGGACGGGCGCGGCGCCGTCGCGGACCACACGCTCGAGCGTCTGCGCGGCCTCGACGTCGTCTCGTGGCACGCCCGGCGCCCGGGGGCCGAGCCCACCACGACGACGGCGCCCCCCGCCGCGTACGGCGGCGCGGGGGAGCAGGTGCTCACCCTGGCCGACCTCCTGGCGATCGCGACGGCCGCGGACCGGCCGCTGCGCCTGGCCGTGGAGCTCAAGCATCCCTCCCCGTTCGGGCATGAGCTCGAGGAACGGGTGCTGCGGGAGCTGCTGCGGGCCGGCTGGGACCCGGAGACCGGCCGGGTGGGTCAGGTGCAGGTGTCCCTCATGAGCTTCCACCCGGACGCGCTGCGCCACGTGGCGCCGCTGGCCGGCACGGACCCCCTCTGCCCCCTGATGGACCTCATGCCGACGGAGCTGCCGACCCGGCTCGCGCGGGGGCCGCTGAGCCGGGCGGCGGTGCGTGCGGCGGCGCGTCAGTCGCTGGCCGGGTCCGAGGCGCTCGTCTGGCGCGGCCGGGCCGGGATGGCGGGGCCCTCCGTGGCCTACGTGCGGGAGCACCTGGCGGACGTGAAGGCGTGGCTGGCGGCGGGGCGGCGGCTGCGCGTGTGGACCGTCGACGAGCGCGAGGACGCCGATTCTCTCCTCGCCCAGGGGGTGCAGGAGCTCACCACCAACCGTCCGGAGGACGTGCTGCGCTGGGTCCGCGAGCGGGCCGCCGCGCGTCGGGAGCGGATGCCCACCGGGGCCTGAGGGCGCCGACGACGGCGCGCATGCTGCTCAAGCTGATCGAGCCGACCTCGGGCGAGATCAGCTTCGAGGGCAGGGACGTGCTGGCGCTGAAGGGGGAGGGGCTCAAGGACTTCCGGCAGCGCGTGCAGGCCGTGTTCCAGGACCCCTTCTCCTCGCTCAACCCCTCGTTCACGGTGGGCCGGATCATCGAGGAGCCGCTGCAGACGTACCGGCGGGGCAACGCCACGCAGCGGCGGGCACGTGTGCTCGAGCTCATGGACCAGGTGGCCCTGCCCTCGCACTTCCACCGCCGGTACCCCGCCGAGCTCTCGGGCGGGCAGCGCCAGCGCGTGGCGATCGCCCGGGCGCTCGCGCTGAACCCGGAGCTGATCGTGTGCGACGAGCCGGTCTCCGCGCTGGACGTGCTCGTGCAGGACCAGATCCTCACGCTGCTGCGCCGCCTGCAGGACGAGCTGGGGCTGAGCTACCTGTTCATCTCGCACGACCTGGCGGTGGTGCGGCTCATCTCCGACTACGTGTGCGTCATGAAGGACGGCCGGGTGGTGGAGGCGGCCAGCTCCGAGGAGGTCTTCACCAACCCCCGACACCCGTACACGCGGCGGCTGCTCGCCTCGATCCCGGGCAACGAGCTGGGGATCGCGGTGGAGGCGGACGGCACCCACGTCTGAGCGCTGACCGGGCCGGACGGTCGGGTGCAGAAGCGCCCCGTTCGTGTCGACCGAGCCGCAGCGACATCACTGCCGGGCGGACCGGCGGCGATGTCGCTGGGCGTCGGTCGGACGGTCGGGCGCGGTGCTCAGCGGGCGAGCTCCCACGTCAAGCGGGCGATCGCCTGCTCCTCGTCCGTGGGGACCACGAGGACCGGGATCGCCGACTCCGGCGCGGAGATCGTGTGGGGCCCGGCCACGCGGGCGCGGTTGGCCTCGGCGTCGTAGGCCACCCCGAGCGCCTCGAGCCGGTCGAGCACGCGCGCCCGGAACGGAGCCGAGTTCTCGCCGATCCCGGCGGTGAACACGATCGCCTGCGCCCCGCCCACGGCCACGTGGTAGCCGCCCACGTACTTGGCCAGCCGGTAGGAGGCCACGTCCAGGGCGTTGCGGGCGCGGCCGTCCCCGGAGGCGGCGTTCTCCAGCACCTGGCGCATGTCCGCCTCCCCGGCCAGGCCCAGCAGGCCCGAGCGCCTGTTCATGAGGGTGTCCAGCTCCTCGGCGTCGTAGCCGTGGTTCCGCATGAGGTGGGTGACCACGGAGGGGTCCAGGTCGCCGGAGCGGGTGCCCATCACCAGGCCGGCCAGCGGGGTGTAGCCCATGGAGGTGTCCACGGAGACGCCGTCGCGGATGGCGGTGGCGGAGGCGCCGTTGCCCAGGTGCAGCACCACGGCCCGGAACTCCCCCCGCGGGATGCCCAGATGCTCCGCGGCGAGGCCGGTGACGAGGTCGTCGCTGGTGCCGTGGAAGCCGTAGCGGCGGATGCCGTGCTCCGTGTAGACCTCGTCCGGCAGGGCGTACTGCCAGGCCTCGCGGGGCATGGTCTGGTGGAACGAGGTGTCGAACACGACCACCTGGGGCATGTCCGGCCAGCGCTCGGCCATGGCGCGCAGCCCCTGGGCGGCGGCGGGGTTGTGCAGCGGGGCCAGCGGGGCGAGGCGCTCGATCGCGCGGATCACCTCGTTGGTCACCCGGGCCGGGGCGGTGAACCGCTCGCCGCCGTGGACCACGCGGTGGCCGGCGGCGTCGATGGTGCGCCCGCCGGTCGCCTCGGCCAGCTCGGCCTCCACCTGCTCGAGGGCGGCGGCGTGGTCCGGCACGCCGGAGCCGGGGACGCCGATGCGCTCCACCAGGCCCTGGGCGAGGACGGGCACCGGGGCGTCCGTGCCGTCGTCGGCCAGCTCACGGAGCTGGTACTTCAGGGACGACGAGCCGGAGTTGATGACAAGGACGAGCACGGGGGACTCCTTCCGGGGCGTCAGCCCTGGGCCTGGGCCTGGATGGCGGTGATGGCGACGGTGTTGACGATGTCCTCCACGGTGGTGCCGCGGGAGAGGTCGTTGACGGGCTTGTTCAGGCCCTGCAGCACGGGCCCGACGGCGACCGCCCCGGAGGACTGCTGGACGGCCTTGTAGGTGTTGTTGCCGGTGTTCAGGTCCGGGAACACGAACACGGTGGCCTGGCCGGCCACCTCGGAGCCGGGCATCTTCGAGGCCGCGACGGAGGCGTTGACGGCGGCGTCGTACTGCAGCGGGCCCTCCACCTTCAGCTCGGGGGCACGCTCCCTCACGAGCTCCGTGGCGGCGCGGACCTTGTCCACGGACTGCCCGGAGCCGGAGGCGCCCGTGGAGTAGGAGAGCATGGCGACGCGCGGGTCCACCCCGAACTGGGCGGCGGTGGCCGCGGACGCCACGGCGATGTCCGCGAGCTGCTGCGCGTCCGGGTCCGGGTTCACGGCGCAGTCGCCGTACACGAGGGCGCGGTCCGGCAGCAGCATGAAGAACACCGAGGAGACGATCGAGACGCCCGGCTTCGTCTTCACGAACTCCAGCGCGGGGCGGATGGTGTTGGCGGTGGTGTGGGCGGCGCCGGAGACCATGCCGTCCACGTCGCCCAGGTGGACCATCATCGTGCCGAAGTAGGCGCCCTCCTGCATGACCTCGCGGGCGCGCTCGGCGTCCACGCCCTTGTGGGCGCGCAGCCGGGCGTACTCCTGCGCGTAGCGCTCCAGGTCCGGGGAGTCGGCGGGGTCCACGAGCTCGATCCCGCTCAGGTCCACGCCCTCGCGGGAGGCCAGCTCCCGCACGGCGGCGGCCGGGCCGAGCACCACGAGGTCGCAGACGTCGCGGCGCTGGAGGATCTCGGCGGCGCGCAGCACGCGGGCATCCTCGCCCTCGGGCAGCACGATCCGGCGGCGGTCCGCGCGGGCGCGGGAGATCAGCTCGTGCAGGAAGCGCAGAGGGGTGACGACGTCGGTGCGTGGCAGGTCGAAGCGGGCCAGCAGCTCGTCCCCGTCCACGCGCTGGTGCCAGGTGCCCAGGGCGGCGGCGGTCTTGCGGGGCTGGGCGCTGGAGAGCTCGGAGCGCACCCGGGAGACCTTCGCGGCGGTGGTGAACGTGTCGTCGTGGGTGACGAACACGGGGAAGGCCGCGCCCAGGTAGAGCCGCTGGAGCTGGCGGTTCGGGAGGATGCCGTTGGTGAGGATCATGCCGGAGGGGGTGGGGAAGTCCGGGGTCAGCGAGGAGGCCACGGTGGCCAGGATCGCGTCGGAGCGGTCGCCGGAGACGATCACGAGCGCGCCCTCGCGCAGGACCTCGAGGAAGTTGCCGCCCTCCATGGAGACGGCCTTGACCTCGACGACGTCGCGGTCCAGCGTCTCCTGCCCGGCCATCTGCTCGAGCCCGAGCGCGTCCGCCACCTCGGCCACCGAGGGGTGCGCGAGCTCGGTCAGCTCGGGCAGCACGTACACGGGCCAGGCGTGGCGGCCGGGGCGCACGGCCGCGCCGACGGCGTCGAGGTCACGGGGGTCCGCGCGGTTGACCATGACGGCCAGCAGCTCGACGCCGGCGTCGTCGAGGGTGCGCCGGGCCAGGTCCACGACGTCGGCCGCCTGCTCGGGTGTCAGGTCCGCGCCGGAGACCACGGCGACCACGGGGGTGCCGAGGTTGCGGGCGAGCTGGGCGTTGAGGTCGAGGTCGGCGGCCGGGTCCGGGCTGATCAGGTCGGTGCCCTCCACCACCACGACGCCGCCCGCCGCCCGCATGGCGTCGTACTGCTCCACGCAGCGCTGCTGGACCTCGTCGCCGCGGCCCTCGGCCATGAGGGTGCGGGCCTCGGCCGCGGTGAGGCCGCCGCGGGCCTGCTCCGGGGAGAGGCCGTACTGCTCGCGCATCAGCAGCACCATGGGGTCGGTCTCCACGTCGTCGCCGGGCACCACGGGGCGGAAGTAGCCCACCGTGCCGGAGCGCCGGTACAGCGAGTCGGCCAGGCCCAGGCTGACGAGGGACTTGCCGGCGCCGGTGGACGTGGTGGAGACGAAGATTCCCTGGGGCATGGCGGACCTTCCGGTGGAGGACGGGGCTCGTCGTTCACGGTACCGAGGCCGCGGCGTCGGGGCCCGTCCCGGCCGACGCGGATCGACGTGAGTGAGGCGTGTCTCTCACGCGCGTGACACACATGACTGCACTCGCCCCGTCAAGCATTAAGGACCCTCCCATGGCAACGAGAGCCGACCGCGGCCGCCCCGTGCACAACCCCGACATCATCGGGTTCACGGACGCCGAGCTCAACGAGACCCCCATCCGGCCGAAGTGGAACTCGCTGGGACCCGGCATCGTGGCGGCCGCCACGGGCGTGGGCGCCGCGGACCTCGTGGCCACCCTCACCGCCGGCTCCCGCTACGGCTACATGCTCCTGTGGGCCGTGATCCTGGGCGTGATCTTCAAGATCGTGCTCGTGGAGGGCGTGGGCCGCTGGTACCTGTCCACCGGCAAGACGATCTTCCAGGGCTGGCGCTCGCTGGGCTCCTGGACCTCCTGGTACTTCGGCCCCTACATCCTGATCTGGGGCTTCGTGTACGGCGCCACCGCCATGAGCTCGGCCGCGCTGCCCCTGGCCGCGCTGTTCCCGGGCGTGGACATGAAGGTCTACGCGATCGGCCTGGGCCTCGTGGGCCTGGGCCTGGTGTGGCTGAACCGGTACGGGCTGATCGAGAAGCTCATGGCGGTGCTGATCGGCGTCATGTTCCTGACCGTCCTGCTCTCCGCGGCGCTCACCGCCCCCCAACGTGGGCGACATCCTCGCCGGCCTGGTCCCGCGCATCCCGTCCGGCGACCCGGACGTCATGTTCTACGTGCTCGGCCTGGCCGGCGGCGTGGGCGGCACCATCACCCTCGGCGCGTACGCCTACTGGCTGCGGGAGAAGGGCTGGAACGTCCCGAAGTACATGCGGGTGATGAAGTTCGACAACGCGACGTCGTACATCCTCACCGGCATCTTCGTGATCGCCACCATGATCATGGGCGTCGAGCTGCTCCACTCGGCCGGCCTGGCGATCTCCTCCGGTGACCGCGGCCTGCTCGACGTCGGCAACGTGCTCGCCGAGCGCTACGGCCAGGCGTACTCCGTGGTGTTCCTGGTGGGCTTCTTCGCCGCGTCCTTCTCCTCGCTTCTGGGCGTGTGGCACGGCGTCTCCCTGATGTTCGCGGACTTCTGGACGAACTTCCGCCGCCCCGCGGACGAGCTCGACCAGGACGACGCCCCCTCGCTGGCCTCGAAGCCGGGCCGCTTCTTCCTGCTGTGGCTGACCTTCCCGCCGATGACCCTGCTGTTCCTGGATCGCCCGATCTTCCTGATCCTGCTCTACGGCACGCTCGGCGCCTTGTTCATGCCGTTCCTGGCCGTGACGCTGCTGTTCCTGAACAACAAGAAGGAGGTGCCGGCCCAGTTCCGCAACGGCTGGATCCGCAACACGCTGCTGGGCCTGACGGCCGCCGTGTTCGTGGCGATCGGCGTGAACGAGCTGTGGAAGGCCCTGCAGCCGCTGATCGGGGGCTGACCGGGTGGCCGGCCGGGTGGGCTCCGACTCGGCCGGCCCTGGCCGGTGACCACGGGCGGCGCAGCGGGCACACTGGTGCCATGATCGTCGCCTTCTCCGTCGCTCCCTCCGGCCAGCCCGCCGACTCCGCCCACCTGCCCGGGGACGCGGACACCGCCTCCGTGCACCGGGCGGTGGCCGCCGCCGTCGCCGTGGTCCGCGCCTCCGGCCTGCCCCACCGCACCTCCTCGATGTTCACGGAGATCGAGGGCGACTGGGACGAGGTGATGGAGGTCGTGCGCGGCGCCGTGGACGCGGTCTCCTCGTACGGCTCCCGGGTCTCGCTCGTGCTGAAGGCGGACATCCGCCCCGGCCACACCGGCGAGCTGGACGGCAAGCTCGAGCGCCTCGAGTCGGCCCTCGCCGAGGACGAGGGGCGGCGCGCCGCCCCGGCCCCGCACGACGGCGACGCCGGGTGACCCCCCTCCCCGCTGCCCCCCCGGACGCTTTCGTTCGAGAAACGGCGCCGTGTCGAGGCGCTTTCGTTCGAGAAATGGCCGCCGCGCCGGCGGCCCAGAGGAGCAGCCCGTGCCTGAGTCTGTGACCGTGCGCCCCGCCGCCCCCGGGGACGTCGAGGCGCTGCTGCGCGTCAAGGCGCGGTCGTGGCGGGAGGCCTACGGCGCGCTCCTGCCGTCCGCGTACCTGGACGCGATCGAGGCCCGGATCCCGGAGGACGTACCCGCGTGGACCGCGCTGATCGGACCGGACCGAGACCTCTGGGTCGCCGACGACGGCGGCCGGCTGCTCGGCGTGGCGCTCGCGGGCCCGCGTCGCTCGGCGGCGGAGACGGGCCGGACGGGCGCGGACGACGCGGCCGCATCGCCCGCCGACCTGCCCGATGTGGAGCTCATGGTGCTCTACGTCCTGGCCGAGGCGTACGGGACCGGCCTGGGAGCGCGCCTGCTGGACGCCGTCGTCGGGGAGCGTCCCGCGATGCTGCGCGTCCTCGCCGAGAATCCGCGGGCCGTGGCGTTCTACGCCAAGCACGGGTTCGCGGCCGTGGGGGCGCCGGAGCCGATGACCGGCCCGTGGGCCGGCCTGCACGAGCAGCTGATGGTGCGCCGTCGCCCGCACGACGGCGGTGCGGCGTGAGTCGCCGGTCATCGGCGCGCCGGGGCCGGGCCGCGGGCGGATCCGCCGGCCCCGCCGGGATCGAGCCGGGCGTCCACGCGATCACCCACGGCACCGCCGAGATCCGCGAGGACGCCTTCGAGCCGGACGCGTTCATCCTCTACGTCAACGGCGTCGAGTCCTCGCCGCTGGACCCCGAGCGCCCCGAACGCATGGCCTTCGAGTACATGCGCTGGGCCGCCGCGGCCGTCCGGGCGCACTGGCCGGAGCCCACGCCGCTGCGGGCCCTGCACCTGGGCGGCGCGGGCTGCGCGCTCGCCCGCTGGGTGGACCACGCGTACCCGGGCTCCCACCAGACCGCGGTGGAGATCGACGCCGGCCTGGCCGCCCTCGCCCGCGAGCGCTTCGGCCTGCCCCGCGCCCCGGCCCTGCGCATCCGCGTGGCAGACGCCGCCGAGGTCCTGGCCACGGCCCACCCGGCCAGCCGCGACCTGATCATCCGCGACGTCTTCGCCCCGGACCCCACGGACCTGACCGGTGCCCGCCACATCACCCCGCCGGGCCTCACCGGCCTGGACGCGGCCCGCGCCGCCGCGCGGGTCCTCGCCCCGGGCGGGCTGTACGTGCTCAACGTGGGCGGCGGGCCGGACCTGACGTCGGTGCGGGCGGACGTGGCTGCCGTCGTCGCCGCGTTCGAGCACGTCGAGGTGATCGCGGATCCGCCCATGCTCAAGGGGCGGCGCCGCGGCAACGTCATCGTGGCGGCCTCGGACGCCCCCGTGGCCCGCCCCGCCGCGGACGCCCCGCCCGGCTCCGACCCCCGCGACCGCCTGGCCCGTGCCCTGCGCATGGACGCCTTCCCGGCCCGGCTCGCGGAGGATCCACGCGGCTTCCCCGCGGGCGTCGCGCCCGGGGTCACGGGACTCGTCCCGGGCCCCGAGGCGTAGACTGGAGGCACTCGGCCGGGTCCGCCCGGGGCCCGTCGAGTCCGACTCGAGGAGGTCGCCATGTCCGCCCAGACCCAGCCCGCCGCCACCCGCCGTGAGGACGCACCGCTCGGCGTCCTGGTGGGTGTGGACGGCTCCGACCAGTCCGTCTCCGCCGCCCGCTGGGCCCAGCGCGAGGCCGGCCTGCGCGGCGAGCCGCTGACCCTCGTCACCGCCTACTCGATCCCCGCGTACTGGGGTTACGGCGCGGACGCCGGCGGCGCCGTCCTGGACGACTCCCGTCTCCGCGAGGGCGTGCAGGCCCTCCTGGAGGAGGTCGCCGGCAAGCTCGACGCCGACGGGGTGCGTCCGGAGCTGCGTGTGGAGATCGGGGACGCGGCCGGCGTCCTCGTGGAGCTCTCCGCCGAGGCCTCCCTGCTCGTCTCGGGCGCGCGCGGCCGCGGCGGCTTCATGGGCCGCCTGCTCGGCTCGGTGGCCGCCGCGCTGCCCGGCCACGCGCACTGCCCGGTCGCCATCATCCCCGCCGGGGTCGAGGCCAGCCGCGCGGGGGACAGGACCGCCGTCGTGGTGGGCGTCGACGGTTCCGAGCAGGGTCGTGCCGCCGCTCTCGAGGCCGCCGAGGAGGCCCGCCTCCGCCAGGCCCCGCTGAAGCTCGTGTGCGCCGTCCCGCCCCTGGGCGCGAACGCCGCGTGGCTGGCCGTCAGCCTGGACGAGGAGGCCCGCGAGCGGGAGCTGCGCGAGCGTCTCGACGCCGGCGCCGCGTGGATCAGCTCCGAGTTCCCCGGCCTCGAGGTCCTCACCGAGCTCGTGGACGGCACCCCCGTGGACGTGTTGGTGGACCAGAGCGCCACCGCCTGCCTCACCGTGGTGGGCACGCGCGGTCTGGGCGGCTTCGCCGGTGCGATCGTCGGCTCCACGAGCCGCGGCGTCGCGGACCACGCGAAGGGCCCGGTGCTCGTCGTCCCGTTCCGCGAGGACGTCCGCCTCAGCCGCCGCGCCTCGTTCGGCCCGGTCCAGGACCAGCCGGAGTCCTGACCGGCGCTCAGCCCCAGCCGAGCTCGTGGAGGCGCTCCTCGGAGATGCCGAAGAAATGCCCGACCTCGTGCATGACGGTGACGGTGATCTCGTCCTCGAGCTCGGCGCGGGAGGTGCAGTGGCGGGTGAGTGGACCGCGGAACACCACGATCCGGTCCGGCATCTGCCACGCGAACTCGGCGCGCTCGGTCAGCGGCACTCCCTCGTAGAGGCCGAACAGCTCGGTGGCCGGGTCCTCCCAGCGCTGCGGCTCGTACTCGTCCTCCACCACCACGACGACGTTCGTCAGCAGCCGTGCCAGCTCGTCGGGGATACGGGCGAGGGCCGCGGAGACGGCGTCGTCGAACTCCTGCTCGCTCATCCACGTGGCGGCGGGCTGGTCGGGCGACGGGCGGTGGTCCACGGCGGCTCCTGGGGGTGCGGGGCTCCGCGGTGCGGAGGGCGGCCGGCCGGCGGCCGGACTTGCCGGAGGGTGTGCGGCCACCATAGACTCCCAGGGTCCACCTCGGGAATCTCGACATCGGACCTGCCCCTATCGTCTAGAGGCCTAGGACACCGCCCTTTCACGGCGGCGACACGGGTTCGAATCCCGTTGGGGGTACGCAGAACGGCCGCCCTCGGCGGCCGGAACGGCACGTGGAGCGTGGATTTGCACGACGCTCGGAGGCTCTGCTAGAGTTTCCACTCGTTGCGAAAGCGGCGAGAACAACAGAACATGGCCCTGTAGCGCAGTTGGTTAGCGCGCCGCCCTGTCACGGCGGAGGTCGCGGGTTCAAGTCCCGTCAGGGTCGCTCGGATCGTCCGATCACCGGCATTCGGAAACGGAGTCCGGTGACGCATGGTCCTGGTGACGAAGGTCGCCGGGCTCTGTAGCTCAGTTGGTAGAGCGTACGACTGAAAATCGTAAGGTCACCGGATCGACGCCGGTCGGAGCCACCACTTCGAGAAGGCCCCCCGCAGACGCGGGGGGCCTTCGTCGTCCGGGGCGACGGGCCGCTGACAGGCGGCGACGCGGTGGGCACACTGGGTCGATGCCCGATTCCCCCTCCGCCCGCGCGACCGGCGGCGAGACCGCGCTCGTGGTGATCGACGTCCAGCACAGCTACTTCGAGCATCCCGCGCTGGCCGCCCATCAGTCCGAGCTGACGGCGGCGGTCGTGGAACTGCTCCGGGCCGCGCACGAGGCCGGCCGTCCCGTCTTCCTGGTGCGGACCGAGCACGCGCGGGACCGCTCCACGTGGACGTTGAACATGCTGGCCGACGACGAGGGCTTCGCCTTCCCGGGCACCCGGCAGGCCGCTCTGCTCGACGGGGTCGCGGTGGCCGCCCCGGACGCCGTCGAGGTCGTGAAGACCCGGGACTCCGCCTTCCACGGCACAGGACTGGCGGCCGAGCTGCGGGGCCGCGGGGTGGATCGGCTCCTGCTGTGCGGCGTCTCCACCCACAGCTGCATCGCCGAGACCGCCACGGCCGCGTTCGCCCTCGACTTCCACGCCGCGATCGCGACGGACGCGATCGCCTCCGAGGAGCCGGCGCTGGCCGCGGCGATGCTCGACTTCCTCCGCGACGAGATGCGTCAGCCGCTCCTCGGGCAGGACGAGGCACTCACCCTCCTGCGCACCGGCCTCGTCCCCGACCGGGGCTGAGGGGCGTTCACAGGATCTCGACGTCGCCCTCGTCCGCACGCGTGCGGTCCTGGGCGTCCTCCTCGATGTGCATGGCGGCGGACTCCGCATTGCGCAGGGAGTCCGGGGCACGTCCCTCCCCGGCCCGGTGCTGCGGGTCGTCCGAGCCGCCGCGCACGGGCTGGCCGTCGCGGCCGTCCTCCGGCTCGGGGTCGCCGGCGGCGTTGGGATCGGCGAGCAGGTCCGTCTCGAGCTCTCGTTCGTCCTCGCGGTCCTCGAAGGGGACGTCGGTCATGGTGCGGGTCCTTCCTCTCACGGGCGGGCCCGTCCGGCGCCGCCGTCGTCGTGGTGCCCCACACCCTAGTGAGGCCGCCCACGCCTCACCAGGGGGCGCCCGCGCCGGGGCCGTGGGCGCGGTCACCCGGCCGGGTGAGACCGTCCACTCGGCCGCGTCTCAGGCGGGGGGCCGGCGCGCGGGACCACGTAGGGTCGGGAGGATGAGCGATCCGACACCGCCCTTGAAGAATCCACTGGATCCTGAGCGGGCCGACACCCGCCCCTCCTCCGCCCCCACGGCCGACGGCGCCGTCGCCCCTGCCACCTCCGCCGCGGCCGCCCGCGACCGCGTCCTGCTGCCGTGGGTGTTCTGGCCCTCCGCGGTCATCGTGCTCTCCTTCGTGGGGGCCACGCTGCTCGCCCCCGAGCAGATGACCGTGGGCATCGGCCTGGTCCAGCAGGCCATCATCACGAACTTCTCGTGGTGGTACGCCCTCGTCGCCCTGTTCTTCGTGCTGTTCTGCGGCTACCTCGCGTTCTCCCGCAAGGGCGACATCACCCTGGGCAAGCCCGATGAGAAGCCCGAGTTCTCCACGCTGTCCTGGTTCTCCCTGCTCTTCGCGGCGGGCATGGGCATCGGCCTCGTGTTCTTCGGCATGACCGAGCCGCTCATGCACTTCACCTCGCCGCGGCCCGACGTGGCGGCCGCCAACCCCACCCAGGCGGAGGCCGCCCAGTCGGCGCTGGCCACCACGTTCCTGCACTGGGGCCTGCAGCCCTGGGCGATCTACGCGGTGGTGGGCGTGGCGGTCGCGCTGGCCATCCACCGGCGTGGCCGTCCCCTCGCGCTGCGCTGGGCCTTCGAGCCGCTGATCGGCGAGCGCCGCGTGCGCGGCGGCTGGGGCCACCTGATCGACAACATCGCCCTCATCGGCACCGTCTTCGGCGTGGCCACCTCGCTGGGCCTCGGCGTCACCCAGATGTCCGCGGGCCTGCGCGCGCTGGGCATCGTGCCCGAGGACAGCCCCTGGCTCGAGTACGCCATGATCGGCGCGGTCACCTGCGTGGTGCTCTACACCGTGGTCTCCGGTGTCGAGCGCGGCATGAAGTGGCTGTCCAACACCAACCTGATCCTGGCCGCCGGACTGCTGCTGTTCATCGCGATCGTGGGGCCCACCGCGTTCCTGCTCAAGGAGATGGTGCAGTCCCTCGGCTCCTACATGCAGTACTTCTTCGCGAACTCGCTCAACGTCTCCGCGTTCTACGGCGCCGAGGGCGACGCGTGGCAGGCCGGCTGGAGCGCGTACTACTGGGGCTGGTGGATGTCCTGGACGCCGTTCGTCGGCATCTTCATCGCCCGCATCTCGCGCGGTCGCACCGTGCGCGAGTTCATCGCCGGCGTGCTGCTGGTGCCCACCCTGGTCTGCGTGGTCTGGTTCGGCATCCTGGGCGGCACCGCGATCTTCCTCGAGACCACCCGCCCGGCCGGGTACACCTCCGTGGTGGGCGCGGACGGCGCCATCGACTCGAACACCGCGCTCTTCCAGGTGCTCGAGCAGCTGCCCGCGGGCATGATGCTCGTGGTCGGCGCCATCATCCTCTCGGGCATCTTCTTCATCACCTCCGCCGACTCGGGCTCGCTGGTGATGGGCATGCTCGCCACCGGCGGCGACGTGAACCCGAAGGCCACGGTGAAGATCTTCTTCGCCATCGCCACCTCGCTCATGGCCGCGGCCCTGCTGGCCGCCGGCGGCCTGTCCGCCATCCAGGTCCTGGCCATCACCATCGGCCTGCCGTTCTCCGTGCTGATGCTGCTGATCTGCCTGGCCACGTTCCGCTCGCTCGGCTACTCCGTGGCGCGGGTGGAGGCGGTGCGCCGTCAGGCCATGCTGGCCTCCATCAAGGACCGCCTGGGCCTCGAGTCCGACGACGACGAGGTGGTCGACGCCGGCCCCGTGGCGGCCTCGCAGTGGTGGGCCTCGCTCAGCCGGGACCACCAGCAGCGGATCGCCGATGCGGCCGCCGGCGTCCCGGCCTCGGAGGGGCCGCGCCGCACCCGGCTGCGCCGCCACGGGCACTGACGTCCGCCCCCGGGCGCCCTCCCGGCCCCGACGAGAACGGCCCCTGTCCCGCGCGGGACAGGGGCCGTCGTCGTCGTGGGGGTCAGTCCTCGTGGGACTGGCGGGTGCGGACCACCGGCAGGGTGCCGGTGCGGTCGTGGGCCGCGGCCGACGTGCGGGTGCCCGTGACGAACCAGGCGAGGGTCAGGACCGCGACCCACACGAGACCGATGATGAGCGCCTGGCGCGAATCCGGGATGGTGGCCATGGTGATCACCACGGTGGCCACGAACGCCAGGCCCAGGTAGGTGCCGACGCCGCCCAGCGGCATGGGGAAGGGGGACGGCTCCGCGCCCTGCTCCGCGACGCGCCTGCGCATGGCGCGGTGGGACAGGAAGATCATGGCCCAGGTCAGCACCACGGCGAACGAGGCGACGCCGGCCACCAGGCTGAAGGCGTTCGGGTCCACGGTGATCAGCACCGCGCCGAGCACCATCACGCCCAGCATCACGGCCACGGACAGCCACGGCACGCCGCCGCGGTTGGTGTGGGTGAAGGCCCGGGGTGCCTGGCCGTCGTGGGCCATCGCGTAGAGCAGGCGACCGGACGCGTAGATGCAGGCGTTGATCGCGGAGACGGCGGCGGTGAGCACCACGAAGTTCAGCAGGTGCGGGGCGAAGGGGACGCCGAGGCCCTCGAAGATCTGCACGAACGGGCTGGCCTTGCCGTCCACCTGGTTCCAGGGGACGAGGGCCATGATGACCGCCATCGTCAGCACGTAGAACAACAGGATGCGGATCGGCACCGTGTTGATGGCCTTGGGCAGCACCTTCTCCGGGTTCTTGGCCTCGCCCGCGGCCACGCCGAGGGTCTCGATGCCGCCGAAGGAGAACGTCACGATGGTGAGCGCGGTCAGCACGCCCAGGATGCCGTGCGGCAGGAATCCGCCGTGGTCCACGAGGTTCGCCAGGCTGGCCTGGGTGCCGTCCGCGGTGGAGGCGCCGGTGAAGAGCAGGATCACACCGCCGAAGATCATCGCCACGATGGCCCCGACCTTCACGAGCGTCAGCCAGAACTCGGCCTCACCGAAGTTGCCGACGTGCGTGAAGTTGATCAGGCCGACCACGAGGATCGTGGCCGCGACCCAGGCCCAGGCCGGGACCCCCGGGAACCAGAACGCCATGTACGTGGTGATGGCGGCGGTGTCCGCGACGATCACGACGGCCAGCTCGAAGACGAAGGTCCAGCCGGTCACGTAGCCGGCGAAGGGGCCGAGATAACGGGAGGCGTAGGCGGCGAAGGACCCGGAGACGGGCTCCCGGAGCGTCATCTCGCCGAGGGCGCGCATCACGAGGAACACGGCGGCGCCCGCGACGAGGAAGGACAGGATCACGCCCGGCCCGGCGGCCTGGATGCCGCCGGCCGAGCCGTAGAAGAGGCCGGTGCCCACCGCCGTGCCCAGGGCGATGAACATGATGTGCCGCTGGCTCAGGCCGCGGTGCAGCTGCCCGCGGTCCGCGGTGGCCGCGCCGGTCTCGGCGACGCGGGAGCCGAAGGGGGAGGTGCTCACGTGAAGTCTCCGCTCGAAGGGGGGTGGATCAGGACACGCCATGGTGACTCGTGACACAGCGTTCATGCCACTTTGTCCGGTGTGATGCGAGTCATCGTGGACGTTACGTCGCGTTCGTCCGGCCGGGCCGGATGATGTGACCTCGCCCACCGCGGATTCCCCGCGGAAGGTCCGGGGTGCCCCGGCGGGTCCCGGGGCGCGCCGGGCTCAGTCCATGAGCAGCCACGCGGCGGCGTCGTGCGCGAGCCGCCCGTCCTGCACGGCCTCCGCCTCCTCGAGGGAGAACAGGGCCCGGGAATGGCCCGCGGGCAGGTCGACGGGATCGGTCGACAGGTTCGCCATCACGAGCACGGTGCGCGCCGGGATCGGCTCGCCCGAGCCCAGGTGCCGGCCACCGCCCGAGGTGACCGTGAACGCCAGCACCCCGCGTGCGGGGTCGTGGTGCTCGGACCACGCGAACGTGCCCGTGCCCAGGTCGAGCTCGCCGCGGATCTGCAGCAGACGCCGGTACAGCTCGAACACGGAGCCCTCGACGCCGACCTGCCGGTCCGCCGCCAGCGCTCGGAAGGACGCGGGCTGGGGCAGCCACGGCGCGGCGACGCCCTCGGCGGCGGACGCGGGGCCGTCGTCGTCCGCGGGGGTCGAGAAGCCGTAGGACGGCTCGTCGGCGGCCCACGGCAGAGGGATGCGGCAGCCGTCGCGGCCGGGCTCCTTGCCGTCCGTGCGGAAGAAGTACGGGTCCTGGCGGTGCTCGGCGGCGAGGGTGGTGTGCTCGGGCAGGCCCAGCTCGTCGCCCTGGTAGATGTACGCGGAGCCGGGCAGGCCCAGCTCCACCATCGCGGCGGCGCGGGCCCGACGGCGACCGACCGCCTCGTCTGGCTGCTCGTCCTCGGCCGTGATGCCGGCGGGGTAGGAGCTCGGGTCGGCGAGGCCGTAGCGGGAGGCGTGGCGCACCGTGTCGTGGTTCGAGAGCACCCAGGTGTTCGGGGCGCCGACCCGGCCGGCCTGCTCGAAGGACCGGTCGATCGCGTGGGTCAGCGAGGCGGCGTCCCAGCCGGCCATGAGGTAGGTGAAGTTGAAGGTCTGGTGCATCTCGCCGGGGCGGACGTACCGGAACATCCGCGAGAGCGGGGCCACCCACGCCTCGGCCACCATCATCGGCTCGTGGTCGTAGGAGTCCAGGACCCGCCGCCAGTCCCGGTAGACCTCGTGGACGCGGTCCTGGTCCATGAACGGGGTGAGCGGCTCGAAGGTGTCCGGGTCGAACGTGGGGTCGGCGTCCTCGCCCGCGTCCGTGACCATGCCCATGCGGGAGTGCTCGGCGTCCGGGTAGCCGGGCTGCTTGATGAGCCCGTGGGCCACGTCCACCCGGAAGCCGTCCACGCCGCGGTCCAGCCAGAACCGCAGGATGGAGCGGAACTCCTCACGCACCTCCTCGTTCTCCCAGTTCAGGTCCGGCTGCGTGGTGTCGAACAGGTGCAGGTACCACTGGCCCGGGGTGCCGTCCGCCTCGGTCACGCGGGTCCAGGCCCCGCCGCCGAACGTGGACTCCCAGTTGTTGGGGGGCAGCTCGCCGTGCTCGCCGCGGCCCTCGGCGAAGTGGTAGCGGGCGCGCTCGGGGGAGCCGGGGCCGGCGGCCAGGGCGGCCTGGAACCACGCGTGCTCGGACGAGGTGTGGTTCGGCACGAGGTCCACGACCACGCGGATGCCGGCCTCGTGCGCGGCGGCGATCATCTCGTCCGCGTCCGCGAGCGTGCCGAACCGCGGGTCCACGGCGCGGTAGTCCGCGACGTCGTAGCCGGCGTCGTGCTGCGGGGAGAGGTAGAAGGGCGAGAGCCAGATCGCGTCCACGCCGAGCTGGGCCAGGTAGTCGAGGCGCGAGGTGACGCCGCGCAGGTCGCCCATGCCGTCCCCGTCCGCGTCCGCGAAGGAGCGCGGGTACACCTGGTAGATCACGGCGTCCACCCACCACGGCGTGACGGGCCGGTTCCGGGCTTCCGAGGGCGGGGTGCTCAGGCGCTGCGTGGTCATGGGATCCACCCTAGGCCCGACGCCGGGGCGCGCGCCCCGCGTGGGCGGCGTCGGCGGCGTGGTGTGCGTCTCGAGCACCCGGGTCGGCCCCACCCCGGTGCGCCGGGCCGGCTCAGGTCAGCCTGGCCAGCATCCCGACGGCGGCCCAGCGCCGGTTCAGTCGTTCCTGTGCGACGCCGGCGGTCGCCTCGTCGCCCTCCTCGAGCGCGTCGATGAGCGTCCACAGGTCGAAGACGGAGTCGTCCGGCCACACGTGCCGCGTGAGGCCGCCGTAGTCCAGCTCGATCCACGAGTCGGGGTGGAACGCGCCGAGCCACTCCACCATCACCGTGAGCTCGCCGATCAGCTCCGCGTCCGGGGCGTGGCGCGCGAGCACCGCCGCCGCGTGCCCGGCCCGCTCCCGGGCGGCCACGATCGGCGCGCGCCGGTACGCCGTGCGCTCGCCGTCCACGAGGCGCTGCACGGGCTCCTCGGGGTCGAACACCGTGAGCCAGCCGTGCGGCACACCCCACGTGGCCGTGCGCGTCTGCACGCGGTGGTGCTCCGGCGCACCGTCCTCGTCCTGCGGGTCCTGGCCCGCCGCGTCCGGGTCGGGGGAGAGGCCCCACTCGTCCTCGAGCGCCACGAGCGCGCGGCCGCGGTTCATGGCGCGCGCCGCCGGCGGGATGGCGGCCTCGTGCAGCCGCGGCAGCATCGTCTCCTCGAGCATGGCTGCGGCCATCTCGGCGCGCAGGCCCCGCTCGTCCGGGCAGTAGAAGGCGGAGCGGTGCTCGTCCTGGAGGACCCGCACGAGGTCGTCCTCACCGGGCTCCGGGAACGGGTCGGCCACGGGCCGGGCCAGGCGACGCCGGGCCCGCTCCGCCGCCTCGGCCTCCACCTCGGCACGGGTGCGGTGGCCGCCGGCGATCAGCCGCGCCTGGACCGCGTCCGGGAACGCGGCCAGCGGCTGGAAGACGCGCAGGTGCGCGGTGCCGCGCGCGACACCCGGGGGCGGGCCGCCGTCGTCGTGGGTCATCGCGGGCTCGTCCGTGGTTCAGCCCAGCTCGACGACCACGGGCGCGTGGTCCGAGGCGCCCTTGCCCTTGCGCTCCTCGCGGTCGATCCAGGCGTCCGTGACCGTCCGTGCGAGGGCGGGGGAGCACAGCTGGAAGTCGATGCGCATGCCCTTCTTCTTGGGGAAGGCCAGGCCCGTGTAGTCCCAGTACGTGTACACGCCGGGGCCGGGGTGGCGCGGGCGCACCACGTCCACCAGCCCGGCGTCCTCGAACGCGCGGAACGCCGCGCGCTCGGGCGGGGAGACGTGCGTGTAGCCCTCGCGCTGGAACAGCTCGATGTCCCACACGTCCTCGTCCTGCGGAGCGATGTTCCAGTCGCCGGTCAGGGCGAGCCGGGTGTCCGGGTCCTCGGCGAGGCGAGCGGCCGCGTGCTCCTGGAGCACGCGCAGCCACTCGAGCTTGTAGCCCATGTGCTCGTTCTCCAGGCCGCGCCCGTTGGGCACGTACAGGCTCCACAGGCGCACCGGGGCGACGCCGTCGGCCGCCTCCGCGCCCACGGTCGCCCCGATGGCGCGGGACTCCTCCTGCGGGTCCACGCCGCCCTTGCCGAAGTGCGGCTGGCCGGGGAAGCCGCGCTGCACGTCGCTCAGGCCGACGCGGGAGGCGATGGCCACGCCGTTCCACTGCGAGGTGCCGTTGTGGACCACCTCGTAGCCGGCGCGCTCGAAGAGCTCCCACGGGAAGTTCTCGTCCCGGCACTTGGTCTCCTGGATGGCCAGGACGTCGATGTCATGGCGCTCGAGGAAGGCCTCGACGCGGTCGGCGCGGGCACGGAGGGAGTTGACGTTCCAGGTGGCGATCTTCACCCGGCCAGGCTATCGAAGGGCGCGGACACCGTGGGATCGGCGCCTCAGCGCCACCAGTCGTCGTGGATCGTCACCGGCGTGGTGCGCTTGTGGCGGCTGCGGAGCCAGATGCCCTCGAGCTTCTCCGCGACCTCGGTCGGGACGTCCTTGCCCTCGAGGTAGTCGTCGATGTCCTCGTACGTCATCCCGAGTTCGGCCTCGTCCGTCTGGCCCGGCGTGCCGTCCAGCAGGTCCGCGGTGGGCACCTTGTTCCACAGGGGCTCGGGGGCGCCGAGTTCGCGGCCCAGCGCCCGCACCTGCCGCTTGTTCAGGCCCGCCAGCGGCAGGACGTCCGCGCCGCCGTCGCCGAACTTCGTGTAGAAGCCGGTGATGGCCTCGGCCGCGTGGTCCGTGCCGATCACCAGCTGCCCGTGGGCGCCGGCCACCGCGTACTGGGCCGTCATGCGGATGCGGGCCTTGACGTTGCCCTGGTTGTAGTCCGAGATCGGCTCCCCCACGGCCTCAGCGAAGGCGGCGGCCAGACCCTGCACGGCCTCCGCGATGTTCAGGGTGACGTCCTGATCCGCACCCACGAAGTCCATGGCCGCCCGGGCATCCGCCTCGTCGTGCTGCACCTTGTAGGGCAGGCGCACGGCGGTGAACCGGGGGTTCTCGCGGGAGGGCACGACGTCGGCGCCCACCCCCGCCTCACCCGGCGGAGTGGTGTCGGGGCCGCCCAGGGCGACGGCGTCCGTGACGCCGAGCTGGGCGCGGCGACGCTCGACGGCGAGCTGGGCCAGCCGGCCGCCCACGGTGGAGTCCACGCCGCCGGAGATGCCCAGGACGAAGCCGGACGCGCCCGTGGCCGCGAGGTAGTCGACGAGGAAGGCCACGCGCCGTTCGACTTCGGCCGCCGGGTCGATCTCGGGGAGGACGCCCTGCTGGGCGATGATCCGCTGTTGGAGTTCACGCATGCCGGTCAGCGTAGGACCGGCCCCGCGCACGGGGACAGGGGCGGTCGGCGACGGCGGCTCACGCGTCCGGGTGCCCCAGATTGCGGGCGATGCGGCGCAGGACGCGGACGGCGTCGTCGATCTGGTCCCGCGGGACGTCCGCCGTCGCCTCGGCACGCAGGGCCTCGACCGCCTCACCGACGCGGGCGCCCGCGGTGCGGCCCGTGGCGGTGAGGGTGTAGAGGTCGCCCTCGACCGTCACCCAGCGGGACTCGACCAGCTCCTCGATCTGACCGGACACCGCGCCGCGCTGCTCCTCCTCGAAGCCGGCCTCGAGCTCGGCGCGGGACTGCGGGGCCACCGTGAGGGTGTTCAGCAGCTGCCACTGGGCGCGGGTGAGGCCGTGCTCCTCGAGGCTCTCGGCCACGCGCGCCGCGATCAGGCCCTCGGTGAGGGTGAGCCAGTGCGCCAGGGGCAGGCCGGAGGGATGCTGGACGGCGTCGTCGTGCTGGATCTCGCTCATGGCCTGAGCCTAGCCAGTCCGGGACGGAAGCGGCAGGGGCGGTCGGGCCCGCACTAGCATGGGCGGCATGACCGACGCGCAGACCCCCACCGTCCCCACGCCCGAGCAGGACCGCGAGCGGCTCAAGCAGCTCATCCAGGATCTGGCTGTGGTGCACGGCCGGGTGACCCTGTCCTCCGGCAAGGAGGCGGACTACTACGTGGACCTGCGTCGGGTCACCCTGCACCACGAGGCCGCCCCGCTGATCGGCCGCGTGATGCTGCGCCTGCTCGAGGAGAACGGGATCGGGTGCGACGCGGTGGGCGGGCTGACCATGGGTGCGGACCCCGTGGCCACCGCGATGATGCACCAGGCCGGCGCCGCAGGCCGCGCGCTCGACGCCTTCGTGGTGCGCAAGGCGCAGAAGTCGTACGGCATGGGCCGGCAGGTGGAGGGCCCGGGCGTGGACGGTCGCCGCGTCGTCGTGCTGGAGGACACCTCGACGACGGGCGGCTCCGCGCTGACCGCCGTCGAGGGCGTGCGCAACGCGGGCGGCGACGTCCAGGCCGTGGCCGTGATCGTGGACCGTGCGACCGGCGCCGCCGAACGCGTGGCCGAGGAAGCGGGGGTGCCGTACCTGTACGCGTTCGGCAAGGACGAGCTCGGCCTCGACTGAGCCTCGGACGGCCCCGCGCGCCGCCCGCCTAGAGCCAGTCCGCGCGCTTGAACAGCACGAACAGCGTGAGGGCCACCGCCAGCATGAGTCCCAGGGCGAACGGATAGCCGAACGCCCAGTGCAGCTCGGGCATGCCGTCGAAGTTCATGCCGTACACCGAGCCCACCAGCTGCGGCGCGAAGATGATCGCCGCCCAGGACGAGATCTGCTTGACCTGCTCGTTCTGGGCGATCGACTGCTCGGCCAGCCGCTTCGAGGCCAGCGTCGAGTCCAGCTCGAGGGCGCTGTTGAGCATCTGGCGCATGGTCATCACGCGCTCGTTGATCTGGACGGCGTGGTCGTGGACGTCGCGCAGGCGGCGCAGGTTCTCCACCTCGAGACGCGCCTGCTCGCTGAGCTCCTCGTCCTCCCAGGCGTGGGCGTCGTCGCGCCGGGGCAGGCCGTCGGCGTCGAGGCGGCGGGTGTCCTCGTGCAGGCGGGTGCGCACCTCCTCCTGGAGCTGCTCCACGATGGACGGCAGCGCGCGGATGGCGTGCTGGAAGTTCAGCACCTCGCGGGAGAGCTCGTAGATGCGCCGGGAGACGTGCCCGTCGCCGGCGAAGACCTGGTCCTCGATCTCCTCGATGTCCTGTTCGAGGCCGTCGGCCACGGGGAAGTAGTCGTCCACGACCCGGTCCAGGATCTCCAGGGTGACCTGCCACGGCCCCATCGCGAGGCGCTCGCGGCCCTCCGTCTCCAGGAACCGACGCACGGCGGCCAGGTCAGGCTCCTCCGCGTGACGCACCGTCACCACGTAGTGCTCGCCGGTGAAGACGCTCAGCTCGCCGAACTCCACGGTCTCGGTGCGGTCGATGTAGCGGGCCGGGTGCAGGACCATGAACGAGTCCTCGCCGTAGCGGTCCAGCTTGGCGCGCTCGCCCCCGGTGAGGGCGTCCTCGACGGCGAGCGGGTGCAGGCGCAGCTCCTCCGCGACCGCTTGGAGCTCGGCCACGTCCGGGCGGTACAGGCCCAGCCAGGCCATGCCGCCGGTGCGCTCGCACTCCTCCCAGGTGTCCTCGAGGGTGGAGGGGGCGTGGACGCGCCGCCCGTCCACGTACACGGCGTTGTCGATCATGCTCACCAGGACATTCTCCCCGACGGTGGCCCCCGGCGTATTCCAGGATGCGCGCGCTACGGTGGCGCCATGAAGACTCCGCGCCATGCCCCGCCCGTCGTCCGCGACGGCAAGACCCTGCTCCCCGCCCACGCCGTCTCCACGGCCCCGGTCACCGCATTCGGTCTGATCGGCGGCTACCTGACCGCCCGTGAGACCGGCATCCGCCCGCTCGGCGGCGTCGTGCTGGCCGCCGCCGGCCTGTACGCCGGCCGGACGTGGCTGGCCAAGCGGGGGCCGGCCGTCGCCGGGGGCCTGGCCGCCCTGTACCTCGGCGGCTTCGGCGCCTCCCACCCGCTGGCCAAGAAGATCGGCGCGTGGCCGGCCGTGCTCTCCGTGGCCGCGGTGTCCGCCGGGGCCGCCTGGGCCGCCGTCGACCGGTCCGAGGCCGGCCGCTGAGCGAGCCCGCGCCGGCCGAGGACGGCGCCGCGCCCCGCGAGGTCGGCGTCGGCCCGTGGCTCGGCCCGTGGCCGGAGGACCCCCGCTACGACCCGGAGCTGCTCGCGCACGGCGACCGCCGCAACGTGCTCGACCGCTACCGCTATTGGCGCCTCGAGGCGATCGTCGCGGACCTCGACGCGCGGCGGCACCCGTTCCACGTCGCCATCGAGAACTGGCAGCACGACCTGAACATCGGCACCGTCGTGCGCACCGCCAACGCGTTCAACGCCGCCGGGGTGCACATCATCGGGCGGCGCCGCTGGAACCGGCGCGGCGCCATGGTCACCGACCGCTACCTGCACGTGCGCCACCACGAGACGGTGGCGGCGTTCACGGAGTGGGCGGCGGGGGAGGGGCTGCCCGTGCTCGGCGTGGACCTGTTCCCCGAGTCGGTGCCGGTGGAGACCTTCGACTTCCCGCGTGCCTGCGTGCTCGTCTTCGGGCAGGAGGGGCCGGGACTCTCGGCGGAGGTGCGGGCGGCGTCGAGCGCGGTGTTGTCCATCGCGCAGTACGGCTCCACCCGCTCGATCAACGCGGGCGTGGCCGCCGGCATCGCGATGCACGCGTGGATCCGGCAGCACGCGGCCGTCCCCTGAGTCCGGCGCGAGCCAGACGATTCCGCGCTGAAAGGAGCCTCTGGACCGCAGATTCGTCTGGCTCGCGGCGCAGGACGGCGCAGAACGGCGCAGGACCGCGCAGGACCGCGCCGACGACGTGCGGTGTGACGGCCTCAGCCCGCGAAGGGCCGGGCCGGCAGACCCGTCACCCCCGGGCGGACGGCGAACAGGGCCCCGGCCAGCGGGTCCTCGCCGCGCTCCAGGTTCTCCCAGGAGGTGGTGATGTAGAGGGTGCCGAGGTCGTCGCCGCCGAAGGTGCACGCCGTCGTCTTCTGCACGGGCACCTCGACCACCTCGTCGAGCGTCCCCTCGGGCGTGTACCGGTGGATCTGCCCGTGGCTGATCACGGCCACCCAGATCCCGCCCTCGGCGTCCACGGTGAGTCCGTCCGGCTTGCCCTCCCCGTCGAGCACGTCCACGAGCACGCGGCGGTTCGTCAGGCCCTCCTCGCGGGAGTAGTCGAACACGGCCACCTGCCGTGTGGGGGTGTCGTTGTAGTAGGCCCGCGTGCCGTCGGGGCTCCACTCCAGGCCGTTGGACGTCGTCGCGCCGGTCAGCACGACGTCCACCTCGCCGGCGCCGCCGTCGGGTCCGGGGGCGAGCCGGTAGAGGTTCGCGGCGCCGGGGGTCTTGGCGTACGCCATGGTGCCGCAGTGGAACCGGCCGTCTGGGTCACAGCCGCCCTCGTTCATCCGGATCCCGGCGTCCGCGCCCCACAGCTCGGGCAGCGTCGTCAGCTCGCCCTCGGGCGAGATCAGGGCGAAGCCCCGCTCCACCGCGACGACGGCGCCACCCCCCGCACGCGGGCGCAGCGCGGCGGCCACGTCGCCGACGTGCGTGCGGTCCACCGTGCCGTCGGCGCGCAGGGACAGGACGTCCCCGGCGAGCATGTCCACCCAGCGCAGACCGCCGCCGGCGGTCACGCCCTCGGCGGCGGTGCCCCACGAGGCGGCCCAGACGGGGCCCTCGCCGTGGTAGGCGATGGGATCGGTGACCTGCTCGGCGCGCATGACTGCTCCTTCGGTGGGCGGGACGGTCCTGGCCCCGACGCTAGCCGAGGCTCAGAACCACCCGCACGAGTCGGCGGTCCAGCGGTCGGCGAGGGTCGCGTCCAGGAACGCCCCCATCCGCGGCAGCGAGGCCACGTGGCCGCCCACGTGGGTCGGGGTGAGGAGCGGGTCGAAACGCACCCGCGCGCCCTCCGCGCACCAGCGGCGGCCCAGGTCGCGGCCGGTGCGGTACGGGATGATGTCGTCCGTGACGGAGTGCGCGATCATCACCGGCACGTCCGGACGGCGGCCCGGTGCGCCGATCCGCTGCTCGGCGAGGATCCCGGCCAGCTCGGCATCGGAGCGGACGAGCTCAGGGAAGTCCTGCCCCGTGTGGGTCAGTGTGGCGGAGTCGAGGTGCGCGTAGGCGAGGCTGCCCACCATGCAGGTCTCGGCCGCGCCGGCGAGGGCCGTCAGGCCGGTCTCGTTGAGGTGCGTGGCCGGGTCCACGTCGTACGCGGCGAGCTGCCCGGCCATCGCGTAGAGCAGGAAGGCCGCGTAGAGACCGCCGTCGATCTGGTCCGCGACCTGCACGAGGTCCGCCGGCGGGGCGCCCACGTAGGCGCCCTTGAGGTCCAGCTCCGGGGCGTACTCCGACGCGAGCTCGGCCGCGGCCGCGGCCGCCCCTCCGCCCTGTGAGTAGCCCGCGAGCGCGACCGGCGCGGTCGCGGTGACGCCCGACCCCGAGACCTGGGCGGCCGCGCGCACCGCGTCGAGGACGGCGTGCGCCTGGGCCTCCCGGACCATGTAGGTGTGCGTGCCCGGGGTGCCCAGGCCCTCGTAGTCGGTGACGACCACGGCGTGGCCGCGGCTCAGCAGGGACGTGATCCCGACGCCCTCGTACTGCACGCCGGTGGAGAGGGTGCGGGACGGGGCGCAGCGGTCCGCCGCCCCCTGGGTCCCCACTGCGTAGCTGATCACGGGGCGCTCGCCGCCGCCCGTCCACGGGGCGGTGGGGGTCAGCACGGTGCCGGTCACGGCGATGGGTCGGCCCTGGGCGTCCTGCGAGGCGTACATGATGCGCGTGGCGTGCGCCGGCACCTGCACCAGCCGCACCGGGTCCAGGTAGAAGGCGGCGGGCTCGGTGCGGATCAGGGCGCCGGGGGTCGCGGGCACGACGGAGGGCGGCAGGTAGAAGGGGTCGTCGGCCGAGGCGGCCGCCAGGGTGTCCCGGGCCGCGTTCCAGCGGGCGTCCTCGGCCGCCGTGGTCGGCTGCGAGAGGTCCTCGACGGCGGAGCTCACCTCCGGCGCGTCCGGGGCAGGGGCGGACTCCTGGGCCAGGGCCGCGTGTGGCGCGCCGAACCCGGCGACGACGGCCACGGCGGCGGCCAGGGCGAGGGGGCGGGAGGGGCGGTGGGCGGGGGCCATGGCGGTCTCCGGTCTCTCGGATGCGAATGTGACGCCGCTCACCCTAAGCCAACGGCGGGGTCGTGCCCAGACCGGCGTCGCCGTCGGGCCCGGGGCCCTGGGGCGGGTCCGGCCGCGCGGATAGGATGAGCCCGAGGGTGTCGCGCCCGCCGCGCTCCCCCCGCCTGCCCGAGTCGACGACGCCTAGGAGCTGCAGCATGCCCATCGCATCCCCGGAGAAGTACGCCGAGATGATCGACGCCGCCAAGAACGGCGCCTTCGCCTACCCGGCGATCAACGTCACCAGCTCCCAGACCCTGAACGCCGCCATCCGCGGCTTCGCCGAGGCCGGCTCGGACGGCATCGTCCAGGTCTCCACCGGCGGCGCCGCCTACTTCTCCGGCTCCTCCGTGAAGGACATGGTCGCCGGCTCGCTGGCCTTCGCGGCGTTCGCGCGCGAGGTCGCCAAGAAGTACTCCGTGAACATCGCCCTGCACACGGACCACTGCCCCCAGGACAAGCTCGAGGGCTTCGTCCTGCCCCTGCTGGACGCCTCCGAGGCCGAGGTGAAGGCCGGGCGCGACCCGATCTTCAACTCCCACATGTGGGACGGCTCCGCCGAGACCCTCGAGGAGAACCTGCGGATCGGCCGCGAGCTGCTCGCCCGCACCCACGCCAACAAGCAGATCCTCGAGGTGGAGATCGGCGTCGTGGGCGGCGAGGAGGACGGCGTGGCCCACGAGATCAACGAGAAGCTCTACACCACCGTCCAGGACGGCATCGCCACGGTGGAGGCCCTCGGCCTCGGCGAGCACGGTCGCTACCTCACCGCGCTGACCTTCGGCAACGTGCACGGCGTCTACAAGCCGGGCAACGTGAAGCTGCGCCCGGAGATCCTGCAGGAGATCCAGCAGGCCGTGGGCGAGAAGTTCGGCAAGGAGCGCCCGTTCGACCTCGTGTTCCACGGCGGCTCCGGCTCCGCCGCCCAGGAGATCGCCGACTCGGTGGAGTACGGCGTCGTGAAGATGAACGTGGACACGGACACCCAGTACGCGTTCACCCGCCCGGTGGCCGGGCACATGTTCGAGAACTACGACGGCGTCCTGAAGGTCGACGGCGAGGTCGGCGACAAGAAGCAGTACGACCCCCGCGTGTGGGGCGCCAAGGCCGAGGAGGCCATGGCCGCCCGCGTGGTCCAGGCCTGCACCGAGCTGAACTCGGCCGGCAAGAGCATCGGCTGACCCCGCCGTCCGCCGCGCCGGCCCGCACCCTCGCGTGAGGGTGCGGGCCGGCGTCGTTTCAGCCCTCCCGCTCCTCCTGGGCCTGGAGGAACTCGAAGACCTCACGCTCGTCCACACCGGGGAAGGTCTGCGTGGGCATGGCCGCCAGCAGATGCGCGTGCATGCGGGCCGCGGGCCACACGTGCCCGCCCCACGCGGCCTCGAGCTCGGGGTCGGGGCGGCGGCAGCAGCGCGGATCGGGGCACGTGGAGGTGACCCGGTGGCGGGTGTCCGCGCCGCGGAAGTACCGGGCATGCTCGAACGGGGTGCCCACGGAGAGGGCGAACAGCCCGTCGGGGCCGTTCTCGATCATCGAGGTGCACCAGAACGTCCCGTTGGGCGAGTCCGTGTACTGCGTGTGGGCGCGGAACCGGTCGTTGCGGGAGAAGGCCTGCCGTGCGCCCCACTTCCGGCACGCCTGCTGGCCCTCGATCGCACCGGTGTGGTCGGCGGGGAACACGATCCCGTCGTTCTCGTAGGCCTTGTGGATCACCCCGGTCTCGTGGACCTTCTGGAAGTGGCAGCGGATGCCCAGGTCCACGGTGGCCAGGTTGGTGAACCGGTGCGCGGCGGCCTCGTAGGAGACGCCGAACGCGTCCTTCAGGTCGTCCACGGACAGGTCCCGGCGCTTCTGGGCGGCCCGCAGCAGCGACGACGCCGCCCGCTGCGGCATGAGCAGCGCGCCCGCCAGGTAGTTCACCGCCACACGCTGGGCGAGGAAGTCCTCGTAGTCCCGCGGCTCGCCGTGGCCCAGGACGGCGGCGGCGAGGGCCTGGAGCACCACGGTGCGGCGGTCATGGTCTGAGGAGCGGGAGCCGCTGATGTGGATGCGCCCGTGCTTGAGGTCCGTGACGGAGCGCGTGGAGTGCGGCAGGTCCGGGACGAAGCGCAGGGTGAAGCCGAGGTGCTCGGCCAGCTCCGAGACCGCGTGCAGGCCCAGCGGCCCGCCCGTGTGGCCGATCGCGTCGAGCAGCCGATGCGCCTCAGCCTCGAGGTCGGGGTAGTGGTTGTCCACCGCGCGCATCCGGGCGCGCAGCTGGGCGTTGGCGCGGCGCGCCTCCTCGGGGGTGGCGGCCTGCTCCTCCAGGCGACGGCGCAGCTCGGCCTCCAGCCCCGCGATCACCTCGAGGACCTCGGTGGGGGTGCGGGGCCCGATGCGCAGCGGCGGCAGGCCGAGGGAGGCGTAGTGCTCCGAGCGCGCGAACCGTTCGACCTCGATCTCCAGTTCGGCCCGCCGGGTGGGGGCCCGGCCGGTGAGCAGGTCCTCGACCGGCACGCCCAGGACCTCGGCGATCCGCTGGACCAGCGAGAGCCGCGGCTCGCGGCGGGCGTTCTCCACGAGGGACAGGTGCGAGCCGCTCACTCCCGTGCGCTCCGCGAGCTGGTCCAGGGTGAGGCCGGCCTGCTTGCGCAGGTGCCGAACGCGGCGGCCCAGCGCGACGGCGTCCACGGTCGCGCTGTCCTCGGGAAGCGGGCGGGTCATCATGCGCGGAACTGTAGACGGAACCGGGGAGGAGATCACGTGTTTCGGAAAGAAAGTCACATTCTTGACAAGCGGGGGGCCGTTGCCGTGATCCAGGCCACATGGGGGCGCAAGGACTGTCACGTTCTGACCCAGTGGCAGGAACGGCCGGAGTTTCCACCGATTTTGTGCTCCAGAGGGCCTTGCCTGGGGCCAAGGTGGATGTCAACGGCAGCGACGGACACGTCGCACCGAACCCTTCACCGAACCGGACCGATCCTCAGGAGGACGTCATGACCACCCAGCCCCACCACTCCACTCCCGCCTCCGCCGAACAGCTCCAGCACGACTGGGACAACAACCCCCGCTGGGCCGGCGTCGAGCGCAGCTTCACCGCCGAGGACGTCGTCCGTCTCCGCGGCCGCGTCCAGGAGGAGCACACGCTGGCCCGCCGCGGCGCCGAGAAGCTGTGGACCCAGCTGAAGGACGAGAACGCCCGCGGTGAGTTCACCAACGCCCTCGGCGCCCTCACCGGCAACCAGGCCGTCCAGCAGGTCAAGGCCGGGCTGCGCGCCATCTACCTCTCCGGCTGGCAGGTCGCCGCGGACGCCAACCTCTCCGGCCACACGTACCCGGACCAGTCCCTGTACCCGGCCAACTCCGTGCCGCAGGTGGTGCGCCGCATCAACAACGCCCTGCTGCGCGCGGACCAGATCGAGCACGCCGAGGGCGTCAGCACCGTCGAGGACTGGCTCGTGCCGATCGTGGCCGACGCCGAGGCCGGCTTCGGCGGCCCGCTCAACGCCTACGAGCTCATGAAGTCGATGATCACCGCCGGCGCCTCCGGTGTGCACTGGGAGGACCAGCTGGCCTCCGAGAAGAAGTGCGGCCACCTCGGCGGCAAGGTGCTCATCCCCACCGGCCAGCACATCCGCACGCTCAACGCGGCCCGCCTGGCCGCCGACGTCGCCGACGTGCCCAGCGTGATCATCGCCCGCACCGACGCCGAGGCGGCCACCCTGATCACCTCGGACGTGGACGAGCGCGACGCCGAGTTCATCACCGGTGAGCGCACCGCGGAGGGCTTCTACAAGGTCCGCAACGGCGTCGAGCCCTGCATCGCCCGTGCCAAGGCCTACGCCCCCCACGCGGACCTGATCTGGATGGAGACCGGCACGCCGGACCTCGAGCTGGCCCGGAAGTTCGCCGAGGCCGTCAAGGCCGAGTTCCCGGACCAGATGCTGGCCTACAACTGCTCGCCGTCCTTCAACTGGAAGAAGAACCTCGACGACGACACCATCGCCAAGTTCCAGCGCGAGCTGGGCGCCATGGGCTACACCTTCCAGTTCATCACGCTGGCCGGCTTCCACGCCCTGAACCACTCGATGTTCGACCTGGCCAAGGGATACAACGAGCGCCAGATGTCCGCGTACGTCGAGCTGCAGGAGCGCGAGTTCGCCGACGAGGCCCGCGGCTACACCGCGACCAAGCACCAGCGCGAGGTCGGCACCGGCTACTTCGACGCCGTGTCCACCGCCATCAACCCGGACAGCTCCACGGTGGCCCTGGCGGGCTCCACGGAGTCCGGCCAGTTCCACTGATCCGCTCAGCCGAGACCGCGAGGAGGCAGTCCCATGAGCCCGCAGACCACGACCCCCACCCTGCACGAGATCCATGCCGACGACGTTCGGGAGCACACGCCCCTGCCGCATGACGTGAGCACCCAGGCCATCCCCGTCGTCATCCCCGAGGGCGCCGCCCCCGTGGTGACCGTCCACGGGCCGGTCGACGGGCGGCAGGCCGAGATCCTCACGGACGAGGCGCTGGCGTTCCTCGGCCGCCTGCACCGGCTGGTCGAGGACCGCCGCCGGCGGCTGCTCGAGGAGCGGGAGTACACCCGGCGCCGCATCACCGACGGCTGGAACCCGCACTACCTGCGGTCCACCCGCCGGGTCCGCGAGGACGACTCCTGGCGTGTGGCGCCGCTGGCCCCCGGCCTGCAGGACCGCCGCGTGGAGATCACCGGCCCCGTGGATCGGAAGATGACGATCAACGCCCTCAACTCGGGCGCCTCGGGCTGGCTCGCCGACTTCGAGGACTCCTCGACGCCGTCCTGGGACCGGATGCTGGACGGGCAGGTCAACCTGTTCGACGCGATCCGCGACCGGATCGACTTCACCTCCCCCGAGGGCAAGGAGTACCGGCTGCGCGAGCGCGAGCTCACGGACCGGCCGACCATCATCGTCCGCCCGCGCGGCTGGCACCTCCTCGAGGACCACATCCGTGTGGACGGCGAGCCGATGGCCGGCGCCCTCGTGGACTTCGGCCTGTACTTCTTCCACAACGCCGACGAGCTGATCCGCCGCGGCCACGGCCCGTACTTCTACCTGCCCAAGCTCGAGTCCCATCTCGAGGCGCGGCTGTGGAACTGCGTGTTCGTGGCGGCGCAGGACGAGCTGGGCATCCCCCAGGGCACCATCCGGGCCACCGTGCTGATCGAGACGATCACCGCGGCGTTCCAGATGGAGGAGATCCTGTACCAGCTGCGCAACCACGCCGCGGGCCTCAACGCCGGCCGCTGGGACTACATCTTCTCCATCATCAAGAACTTCCGGGACCGCGGGGCCGAGTTCGTCCTCCCGGACCGCTCGGAGGTGACCATGACCCAGCCGATGATGCGGGCCTACACGGAGCAGCTGGTCCGGGCCTGCCACCGGCGCGGCGCCTCGGCGATCGGCGGCATGTCTGCCGTGATCCCGGACCGCCGGAACGAGGAGGCCAACGCCGCCGCGCTGGAGAAGGTGCGCGCGGACAAGGCCCGCGAGGCCGGCGACGGCTTCGACGGCTCGTGGGTGGCGCACCCGGACCTCGTGCCGGTCGCCCGGGAGGAGTTCGACGCCGTGCTCGGCGAGGCCCCGAACCAGATCCGCACCCGCCGCCGCGAGGACGTGGTGCCGGACGAGGCCGCCCTGCTCGACGTCGCCGCGACCACGGGCTCGGTGACCGAGGCCGGCGTGCGGATGAACATCGAGGTCGGGATCCGCTACATCGAGTCCTGGCTGCGGGGGAACGGCGCCGCCGCGATCCACGGACTCATGGAGGACGCCGCCACGGCGGAGATCTCCCGGTCCCAGATCTGGCAGTGGGCACACAACGGCACCGGTGTGCAGCTGACCGAGGGCGGCGTGCGGACCGCCAACCGCGGCTGGATGGAGCAGCTGATCCGCGAGGAGCACGCTCGGATCCTCGCCGGCCCGCTGCCCGAGGGCCACCGGTTCGAGGACGCGGTGCGCGTGTTCTGCGAGTCGGCCCTGCCGCCGGAGTACCCGGCGTTCCTCACCCTGGGCGCGTACCGCCGGCACTTCGCCGGTCAGGACGACGCCGCGGCGAAGGCCTGATCCGCCGGGCCCCACGACGACGGCCGGTCACCTCACGAGGTGACCGGCCGTCGTCGTGCCGGGTGTCAGTCCCCGGACGTGGAGGGGGACGGGGAGGCCGAAGCCGACTTCGTCGGTGACGGGCTGGCCGACGCCGAGGCGGACGCCTCCGCGGCCCGCTGGGATTCGGCGGCCTCCCGCGCGGCGCCCTGGAACGGCCGCGGCGGCTGGCCGGGGGCCACGGGGCCGGGGGCGCCCTCGGGGCGGTCGATCGTGGACTGGTTGTTCAGCAGCTCGTCGGGCACGCGGCCGGTGGGGATCTCCCGGGCCTGGGCCAGGGTCTCCTCGTCCATCTGCGCGTTCAGGAAGAACGGCGAGCTGAGCTTGATGACCTCCTGGAAGTCCCCGGCGTCCTTCAGCACGGTGTCCGCGAGGTGGTCGCGGGTCTCGGTGACGAGGGTGGTGCTCTGCGCGACCGGCGAGTTCTTCACCTGGGTGAGGCCGCCGTTGGCGTCGCCGAAGCCCTCCATGGAGCCCATGGTCACGGAGACCATCTCGCTGCCGTCCTCGGAGCAGGCCCACGCGGTGCGCTGGGGCAGCAGGGGGGCGCCGTCCTGGCCGCCGACCATGCCGGGGCGCAGCAGGGCGAGCAGCCCCTTGCCGGTCTTCGGGTCGAACGTGTACTCGTCCGCCACGGCGGCGGGCTCCTCCTGGCACCACTCCAGGCGGGAGCCGTCGAGGTTGTGCTGGTAGTGGACCTGCGCCAGGGGCATGCCGGGGCTGTACTCGAAGTAGCCGTTGTAGACGCAGGTGAGGAACTCGTGGGTCTCGTCCTGCGAGGCGAACAGCTGCACGATCTCGATGTTCGAGCTGTCCGGGATGTGCGTGGCGACGGCGTCCAGGGTGCGCTGGTCCAGGACGTCGCGCGTGCAGTCCATCACGGAGACGGTGTCGTTGCGGACCGCGGCCGTGTTCTTCCAGGCCTCGGTGGCGGCGCCGTCCTTGATGCCCGGGCCGACGGTCTCGAACGCCTGACGCGGCTCGGCGCGCGGGGTGCCCTCGGCGGACTCCGACGCGAGGGCCTCACGGACGCGGGACGCCGCGGCGGACGCGGGGTCGGTGGGGCTCTCCGTGGCCGAGCCGGCCGCGGCCGAGGCCGCCGATCCGCTGGGCGCCGCGGCGGTCGACGAGGCGGGCTCACCGGACTGGCCGGCCGAGCCGCAGCCGGCCAGGGCGAGGGCGAGGGCGGCGACGCCGACGGCCAGCGGGGCACGGCGGCGGGCGGGCGCGGGGTGGGTCATGGAGGCTCCTTCGACGGCATCGGCGGCCCGGCCCCGGGAGCGTGGGGCTGCGGACGGACGCTGCGCCTACGGTACCGGACCGTCCTGGACGCGGGGACGGCGATCCGTCCGGCGTCCGGCGCCGTCGATAGACTCGGCCGCGACCGCATCGTCCGCGAGGAGAAGAGGCATCCCATGTCCGAGTCCCTGATCGGCAAGAACCTGATGGAGCCGCCGGCCACGCGCCTGCCGGAGGAGCCGGAGGTGCTGGCCCGGCTCGAGGCAGGTGACCTGCCCGAGGACATCGTGCCGGTGGCGCCCGAGTCCTCCCTGGTGTGGGCGCTCATGGCGGAGGACGCGTGGGCCGAGGGCCGGACCGTGGACTCCTATGCGTACGCCCGCGTCGGCTACCACCGGGGTCTGGACGCGCTGCGCCGGGCGGGGTGGCGCGGCGCCGGCCCGGTGCCGTACGCCCACGAGCCCAACCACGGCTTCCTGCGCGCCCTGTACGCGCTGGGCCGCGCGGCCGCCGGGATCGGGGAGTCCGAGGAGGTCGAGCGCATCCGCACCTTCCTGCGGGACTCGGACCCCACGGCCGCAGAGCAGATCGAGGCCGGCCAGGGCCGCGCCCAGGGCTGAGCGGAGCCGTGGCCAAGCTCTACTTCCGCTACGGGGCCATGAACTCCGGCAAGTCCACGGGCCTGCTGCAGGCCGCCTTCAACTACGAGGAGCGCGGCCAGCGGGTGCTGCTGGCCAAGCCGGAGGTGGACGTGAAGGGGGAGGGCGACGTCGTCTCCCGCCTCGGTGTGACCCGCGCCGTGGACTTCCTCGTCCCGGCGGGCGCGGACGTGCGGGAGCTGTTCCGCCGGCACGCCACCGGTGACGACCCGGACGCCCTCGTGGGGCACGTGGAGGCCCCGCCCGTGGCGTGTCTGCTCGTGGACGAGGCACAGTTCCTCGAGCCGGCGCAGGTGGACGACCTGCTGCGCATCGCCGTGCTCGACGGCGTCCCCGTGATCGCCTACGGACTGCGCACCGACTTCCGCACCCGCTCCTTCCCGGGCTCCGCGCGGCTGCTGGAGCTGGCGCACTCCCTCGAGGAGCTGAAGACCATCTGCCGGTGCGGCCGGAAGGCGGTGTTCAACACGCGCAAGGTCGTTGACCCGGCCACGGGCGCCGAGCACTTCGTGTTCGAGGGGGACCAGGTGGCGATCGACGGTGTCCAGGTGACCTACGAGTCCCTGTGCGGCACGTGCTACCTGGCGGAGTCCGGCGGTGCCCTGGGCTGAGGCGGCCATTGCCAGGCAACTGCCAGGCTGCGTGACGGCTGCGCCCATGCTCGGTTCGTACGGTGGAACCACTTCATCGAGGTGCGAGTGATGAAGGTGCGAGTGATGACAGGCGAAGGGCCCCGGTGATCCCGGGGCCCTTCGTCTGTCCTGCCACGTCCGGCATCGGCCGATCGGGTCAGAGCGAGACGAGCAGGAGCGTGCCGCCGAAGACGAGCCCCGACGCGAGCAGCACGACCGTGGTGTACCCCAGGATGTCGCGCATCTTCAGCCCGGCGATCGCCAGAAGGGGGATTGCCCAGAACGGCTGGATCATGTTGGTCCACTGGTCGCCGTAGGAGACGGCCATGATGGTGATGGCCGGGTCCACGCCGAGCGCGTCGCCGGCCTGGAGCATGATCGGGCCCTGCACGGCGAACTGTCCGCCGCCGGAGGGGACGAAGAAGTTCACGAGGCCCGCGGCCAGAAATGCCAGCAGGCCGAACGTCACCGGGTTCGAGATCGCCACGAAGGCGTCCGAGAGCACCGCCACCAGGCCGGTGGTCGTCATCATGCCGAGGATGCCCGCGTAGAGGGGGAACTGCAGCAGGATCTCGCCCACGTTGGACGCGGCCGACTGGGTGAGGCCGATCAGCTCGTGCGGGCTGCGCACCAGCAGCAGGATCAGCGCGAGGAAGGACCAGTTGACGATGTCCAGGGTGAGGGTGCCGCCGCCGACGAAGTGCATCACCAGATAGACCACGAGCATGGCGCCCACGAGGAGCGTGGGGACACGGGAGGCGTCGAGGCGGTCCGCCGGCGTCTCGATCTCCGGTGCGGGCACGGCGTCCTGGTCCCGCGCGTCGATCTCCAGCTCCACGATCCGGTCCCCGGCGCGCGGGGCGACGAGGAACAGGGCCAGGGCCACGACGAGCACGGTCACCACGGCGGCGGTGATGTTCCACCAGGAGAAGGTGGTCTCCGAGACCGGGACCGTCCGGCCGTCCAGGCTCTCCGTGAGGAACGAACCGGGGGTGGCGGCCGTCAGCGGGCCGGAGCCCGAGTACCCCATGTGCCACACCACGAACCCGGAGAACCCGGCGGCCACCAGCATCGGGAAGTGCAGGACCAGCCCGCGCTCACGGGCCTGCGCCGCGACCTCCTTGGCCAGCAGCGCACCGACCACCAGGCCCAGGCCCCACGTGATGAGGGAGGCCGCCGCCGCCACCACGAACACGAAGATGTAGGCGGCCAGGGGCGTGCGGGGAATGCTGGCGAGCCTGGCGAGCAGACGGCGCACCGGGCCGGTGTTCGCCAGGATGTGTCCGAGCATGAGCACGAGCGCCATCTGCGTGATGAACGCCAGCAGTCCGGACAGACCGTCACCCCAGCCCACGACGACGTCGGCCGGCCCGGCCGGAGTGAGCAGCAGGCACAGGGCTGCCACCGCGAACGTGAGCACGATGGTGAACACGAGCGAGGACGGGATGAACCGCTCCATCGTCGTGTTCAGCGGGCGCATGGCGCGGCTGAAGAACGTGCCCTCGCGGGCGGTACGGCCCGAGGGTCCGGGTGTGGGCGGACGTGTGGACGTGGCGGACATGAGGCTCCTGTTCAGGGTGAGAGGCCACGGCGAGAGTGATGTGGATCACTCTAGGCGCTCGATCGTCGTGGGCGGGACGTGGGCCGCGTCCCTGGCCGGGAGCTCGCTGACGAGAGTGCCGGCGCGGTCGATCCCCCAGCGGTCGACGACGTCGTGGCCCGGCTCGGCCGGGTCACCCGGAATCTGTACGCGATCGTGGACGAGCTCACCGACAAGGGATGCACCGTGCGGGTCTCGACCGAGTGAGATCACGGTGCCCAGGCCCGGCACTTCCCCCGTAGCCGGACTCATGCTCGGCATCCAGGCCGCATTCGCTGAGTTCGCGCGTCGAAGGATCAAGGAGCGCCAGGCCGAAGGGATCGCCCTGGGGCGTGTTGTTTCCTTCCAAGCGCTGCTGTCGATGGCCCTCGCGTCTCCGCTCTGGTGGAGTACGGCTCTAGAGAGAGGGCCACGCGCTCTCGGCGCATGGCATGACAGGGTCTCAAAGCCAGGGCTCCCCGGGCATGCATGAACAGGCCCGACTCCGGTACTCTTCTTGCATGACTCTTCTGACGGTGGGGGAGGCCGCCGAGCGCCTCAAGGTCTCCGACCGCTATGTGCGGCGTCTCGTCGAGCGCGGTGATGTGCCGGCCCGCCGCCTCGGAGAATCCTGGTTCATCGATGAGCGCGCCCTGGCCCGTCGTGCCCGCAGGGCGCCGGGTATCGGCCGCACCTGGGCTCCGCGGACCGCCTGGGCCGCCGTCGACCTCCTTGCCGGAGGAAACGGACGGGCCTTCCTTGACCAGCCGCGGATCTCCCGTCTGCGCTCCCGGCTGCGAACGCTCACCGCTGCCGAGATGCACCGACTGGCTGAGAACAGGGCCCGGCCCCACCGGTTCCACGCCTCGCCTCGAGCCCGAGCCAAGCTCGCCGACGTTCTCGTGCCCTCGGGGGTGTCCGCCCTGGATCAGTCGGATCTCGCCCGCCGCTTCGGGCTCGCCGCTGTCGAAGGGAACCAGCGGGAGGAGGGCTATCTGCTCGGCGACCTGGAGGCTCTCCAGTCGCGGCTCCGCCTCGACGCCTCGGCGGCGGGGGAAGTGGTGATCCGCCACATACCTGCACCCGTGGATCCCTCCGCCCTGCTTCGCACTGAAACAGTCGTGGCGCTGGACCTCATGGACTCCGACGACGTCCGTGAGCGGGCCGCCGGGCGAGAGGCCCTCGATCGACTGTTGCATCGTGTCTGAGCCGCGTCACCTGAGCGTGGAGGACCTCCTCGGATGTGAGGCGGGCCTCGGCGCTGGAGATGGCCTAGGGCGTGTCTGAGAATGGCTCCAGGGACCCGCTGAGATCCGGGGAGCTATGTCCCGGTTCCAGGTCGTCTCCGACGCCAAATCGGAGCTGATCGCCCCGCTGCTCCAGACCGCACGGGCCAGCAGGGCCGACCCTTCTCGGATGCCCGCACGATGGTCGAAGCGATCATCTGCCAGTGCAGGTGCGGGACTCCGTGGCGGGATCTGCCCGAGGTCAACGGGCCCTGGCTGGCCGCGTGGATCTGACATCGACGCAGGGTGCGGGCACTGGTCTGTCCGGGGGCTGACTCGAGAACTTTTGTTCGTACCCTGTCTGTCATGGCCACCCCTCTCCTGGAGCTCGCCGCGAGTCGAGGCGTCTGCTTCCCGCTGCGAGCCCGCCGGCTGACCCTCACCCCGTTCCGGGGTCTCGATGCACCCGCCGTGTGGAGCTTCTGCCGTCGTGAGCAGGTGTGGTCGTGGACCTCCGGCCGCCCGGAGAGTGAGAACGCGCTGCGCGAGTCCTACCTCGGGGCGGGGGACCGTCTCACCGTGCGGGCCGGAGACGTCATCGTCGGTGTCGGGAAGGTCGCGGTGCAGGACGCGTGGAGTCAGGGCGGCCCGCGGGAGGAAGCCCGGGACGCCCAGGCCGAGCTCGGCTGGACGATCGATCCGCGCCAGGCCGGGCAGGGCTATGGCACCGAGCTTGCGCGAGCCCTGCTGGGCTTCGCGTTCGACGATCTGGGTGTGCGGCGCGTGGAGGCTCATGCCTTCGCGGACAACGCTCCGAGCCTGCGCATCATGGAGAAGGTGGGGATGCGTCACGAGGGCACGTTCAAGGAGGAGTCTCTGCATCTCACGCGCGGCTGGGTGGATGGCGCCACCTACGCGATGCTCGCCTCGGAGTTCCATCCGCCCCTTACGCAGGAGTGATCCCGCCGGCCACGACCGCATGATCTGCCGCTCCGCCTCCGAGGGCCGTGTGCCAGCATGGGGCTGTGAGCCGGGTGGGGAATGAGCGTGAGTGGCGGTGGCGCATCGGTGTGGCATCTGCCCTGGTGGGTTCGGCTGGTGTGTTCGCGGGGCTGCGGCAGGATCTGGGACTGGGGTGGGGTCTGACGCTGGTGGCCGTCACGGCCCTCGGGGCGATGCTCGCCTTGCGAGGGGTGCATCACCGGGTCGAGGCGGAGCAGGCTCGCCGCAACGTGTTCGACGCCGGAGCCGGCTCCACCGCGTGGGTGATGCTGCTGATGGGGGCCGCGGTCATTCCGGCGCTGGTGCTGAACGTGATCGACGACGCCGGCGTCCGGGCGGTCGGGGCCGGTCCGCTCGGCGCGGTGCTCGCTGCCGCCGCCCACGGCATCCTCGCGGCGACGACGCTCGAGGAGCAGCCCCGGCCCGAGCCGGTCCCTCTGGACCGGCGCAGGCGCTGACGTCGGGGTCATGGCCCCCCGCTCCTGAACACTGTTAGAGTCCCTCGGGTCAGACCCACCCGGGGCCGAGCCCCGCCCACCGGAGAGGCCCGCATGACCGCCACCCAGGACGCCCCCGCCGTCGACCCCCGCCCCGCCGCCGCCCTCGACCCCGAGGCCCTCGTGGACCGCATCGAGGCGGGCCACGTGCTTACCGCTGAGGAGGCCGTCGCTGTGCTGGACGCCCCGGACGCGGACACGTTCCGCATCGTCGCGGCGGCCTCGCGCCTGCGCGAGAAGCACTTCGGCCGCACCGTCAAGGTCAACTACCTGGTCAGCCTCAAGACCGGCCTCTGCCCGGAGAACTGCACCTACTGCTCCCAGCGTCTCGGCACCGAGGCCGAGATCCTGCGGTACACGTGGCTCAAGCCGGAGGAGGCCGTCCGCCAGGCGGGCCTGGGCATCGCCGGCGGCGCCTCGCGCGTGTGCATGGTCGCCTCCGGCACCGGCCCCACGGATCGCGACGTCGACCGCGTGGCCGGCATGGTCGGCGACCTCAAGGCCCAGCACCCGGACGTCGAGGTGTGCGCGTGCCTCGGCTTCCTCAAGGACGGCCAGGCCGAGAAGCTCAAGGACGCCGGCGTCGACGCCTACAACCACAACCTCAACACGGCCGAGTCCCACTACGAGTCCATCTGCACCTCCCACACCTACGAGCAGCGCGTGGACACCGTGCAGCGCGCCGGCGCCGCCGGCCTGTCCTCCTGCAGCGGCCTGATCGCGGGCATGGGGGAGACGCACGAGCAGCTCGTCGAGGCCGTCCTCGCGCTCCGCGACCTGGACTCCGACTCCATCCCCGTCAACTTCCTCATGCCCTTCGACGGCACCCCGCTGCAGGGCCACCAGCAGCTCACCCCGCTCGAGTGCCTCCGGATCCTCGCCATGGTCCGCCTGGCCTGCCCGGACAAGGAGCTGCGCATCGCCGGCGGCCGCGAGATGCACCTGCGTTCCCTGCAGCCGGTCGGCCTGCAGGTGGCCAACTCGATCTTCCTCGGCGACTACCTCACCTCCGAGGGCCAGGACGCCGAGGCGGACCTGCAGATGATCGCCGACGCCGGCTTCACCGTGCTCGGCGCCGAGGAGCGTGCGCAGCAGGCCGCGGCCGACGACGGCGCCTCGGCCGGCGGCTGCTGCGGCGGCACGGACGACGCCGGCCCGTGCGGCTCCGGTGCGGCCGTCGCCTCGGAGGCCGGGGCCGCGGAGGACGCCCGACCCGACACGGGCGCCGAGGGCACCGTGAAGCCCGAGCTGCGCCGTCGGGGTGCGGGCACGGCCGAGCCCGCCAACGCCTGAACGCGCCGTGACCGTGACGGTCAGCGCGTCATGTCGGCGCGCTGACCGCCGTCGTCGGGAGCGTGCTCAGCGAACGGCGCGGATCCGCCGCACCACGCACACCACGATCACCGCGAGACCGGTGAGCGCGCTGACGGCCACGAGGGCGAGGCCGCCCACGAGGCCGACGTCCATCGCGGTGCTCTTGCCGAGCAGGTCCATGAGCACCGGGGTCGTGGCGCCGGAGTCCGGGTGGTCGCCGCCGTCGGGGAAGATGATCGCGGCCAGCGCGAAGGACCCCCAGGAGATGCCCAGCAGCGTGTGCAGCAGGCGCCCCAGCCGGATGCCGCCCCGCTGCTCATCCTGCGGGTCCACGCGGGGCAGGAGGAACAGGCTCCCCACCATGAGCACGAGGACGAGTTCGTGGGGCAGGGCGCCGAAGACCATGTAGATGACCGTCATCCAGCCGTTCGCGCCGAAGTTGGAGCGCAGGGCGAGCGCGATCAGGGGCAGGGCGAGGAGGGCCAGCGCCCACGGCAGCACGGCCCAGGGGCGCCACGTGCCCACGCTCGGGCCCTTGCGGGTGGGGGTCGGGGAGGCGAACTCCGAGTGCTGGGTGCCGGGCGCTGCGGTGCTCATGGCGCCAGCGTAGCCAGAGGGTGGCATCCGTCACGCTGGTAGGATTCGGGGGTACGGCCTCCGCGTGCACCGCAAGGGGGCGTTTTCCATGTACGGGCCGGTCCGGGGCGACCCGCGGCCCTGAGGAGAGATGCAGATGCCAGCGATCGCGATCGTCGGAGCCCAGTGGGGCGACGAGGGCAAGGGCAAGGCCACCGACCTGCTGGGCGGGCGAGTGGACTACGTCGTCAAGCCGAACGGCGGCAACAACGCCGGGCACACCGTCGTCGTCAACGGGGAGAAGTTCGAGCTCAAGCTGCTGCCCGCCGGCATCCTCTCGCCCAACGCGGTGCCGGTGATCGGCAACGGCGTGGTGGTGAACCTGGAGGCGCTGTTCGAGGAGATCGACGGGCTCGAGTCCCGCGGCCACCCGTGCGAGCACCTGAAGATCTCCGCCAACGCCCACCTCGTGGCGCCGTACCACCAGACCATGGACAAGGTGACCGAGCGGTTCCTGGGCAAGCGCGCGATCGGCACCACCGGCCGCGGCATCGGCCCCACCTACATGGACAAGGTGGCCCGCCTGGGCATCCGCGTGCAGGACATCTTCGACGAGTCGATCCTGCGCCAGAAGATCGAGGGCGCCCTGCGGCAGAAGAACGAGCTGCTGGTGAAGCTCTACAACCGCCGCGCCGTGACCGTGGACGAGATCGCCGAGTACTTCCTGGGCTACGCGGACCGCCTGCGCCCCATGGTCGTGGACTCCGTGAACCTGCTCAACGACGCCCTGGACGAGGGCAAGGTGGTGCTCATGGAGGGCGGCCAGGCCACCTACCTGGACGTGGACCACGGCACCTACCCGTTCGTGACCTCGTCCAACCCGACCGCCGGCGGCGCGGCCGTGGGCGCGGGCATCGGCCCCACCCGCTTCTCCCGCACCATCGGCATCGTGAAGGCCTACACCACGCGCGTCGGCGCCGGTCCGTTCCCCACGGAGCTCTTCGACGAGATGGGCGAGCAGCTGCGCACCACCGGCGGCGAGTTCGGCGTGAACACCGGCCGCCCGCGGCGCACCGGCTGGTACGACGCCGTCATGGCCCACTACGCCGCGCGGATCAACGGCTTCACGGACTACTTCCTCACCAAGCTGGACGTGCTCACCGGCATCGAGAAGATCCCGGTGTGCGTGGCCTACGAGGTGGACGGCGTGCGCCACGACCGCATGCCCATGACCCAGACCGAGTTCCATCACGCGAAGCCGGTGTACGAGCTCTTCGACGGGTGGACCGAGGACATCTCGGGCGCCCGCGCGTTCACGGATCTGCCGCTGAACGCCCAGCGCTACGTGGAGGCCCTCGAGAAGCTCTCGGGCTGCCGGATCTCCGCGATCGGCGTGGGCCCGGGCCGCGATCAGGTGGTCCAGGTCCGCGACCTCATCGAGGACTGACCCGGCCCGCCGCCCCGCCCCCGGCCCACCCTGGCCTGCACTTTCGAACGTGAAAGAGGGCGAATGGGCGCTTTCGAACGTGAGATAGGCCCTATCTCACGTTCGAAAGCGCCCGGGGGTCCGCCGGTCAGTCGGCCAGGCGGCCCGTCGTCGGGAAGCGGTCCCACACGCGGTGCGCGGGCAGGAGCTGCTTCAGCGCCGCCACGGCGGCCGCGCCGTCCGCCGCGGACTCGACGCCCTTGCCGGACACCTGGGCGGCAGCGAGGACGGCCTCCGCCGGCTCGAGGGCGAGGATCGCCTTCGAGTGGCGCCACATCTCCTGCAGCACTTTGACGACGCGCGGGTCCACCGCCTCGGAGTCGGCGGCGCCGGCCTTCTGGTCCAGGCTGGGGGCGGCGTCTGCGGCGGGGGCCGCCGGCGAGGCCACGACCACGGCATCCAGCTCGATGGACGCGGCGGTCAGGTAGGTCCGCTGGGCCACGATCTCCCCGGCCACGGGGCCGCCCTTCGGTGCGATGACCAGCGGGACCATGCCCGCACCGTGGATGCCCTGCACGAGGGCGTCCAGCTCCTTCTCGTCCACGGACTCGCCCACCACGACGCCGACCTGACGGCCGTCGAGCGGCCACGCCCCGCCGATCTGGGACAGCACGGGGGAGGGCTGCACGTCGGCCGGGGTCTCGGTCGGCGCGGGGACGGGGATGCCCAGGCCGTCCGCGACCTGCTGGGCCAGTCGCGTGTCGATCGCGGCGAGGTGGGCCAGCTGGCGCTCGCGGATGGTCTGCTCGTAGCACTTGCCGAGCTCGAACGTGTACGCCTGCGCCACGTGCTCGCGCTCCACCTCGGAGAGGGAGAGGAAGAACAGGCGCGCCTGCGAGAAGTGGTCGTCGAAGGACGCGGCGTGCGCGCGCTCCTTCACCGAGGCCGGCAGCGGCTCCGGGTGCTCGATGAACGCGTGGTCGTCCGCGGGGGTCTCGTACGGCAGGCCGCCGTCGAGCGAGTTGGGCCGGTACGGCGCCACGCCGCGATGCACGGCGCTCTGGTGGAAGCCGTCACGCAGCATGTCGTTGACCGGGGCGTGCGGGCGGTTGATGGGCAGCTGGTTCCAGTTCGGCCCGCCGAGGCGGGTGAGCTGCGTGTCCAGGTAGGAGAAGAGGCGGCCCTGCAGGAGCGGGTCGTTGGTGACGTCGATGCCGGGCACGAGGTTGGCCGGGTTGAAGGCCACCTGCTCCGTCTCCGCGAAGTAGTTGGACGGGTTGGCGTTCAGCGTCATGCGGCCGAGGGGCTGCACGGGGGCGAGCTCCTCCGGGACCAGCTTCGTGGGGTCGAGCAGGTCGATGCCCTCGAACATCTGCTCCTCGTTGTCCTCGAACACCTGCACGCCGAGCTCCCACTCGGGGAAGGCGCCGGCCTCGATCGCGTCGGCGAGGTCACGCCGGTGGAAGTCCGGGTCCATGCCGTTGGTGAGCAGCGCCTCCTCCCAGGTCACGGAGTGCACGCCGAGCATCGGCTTCCAGTGGAACTTGACCAGCACGGTGGAGCCGTCCGCCGCGATCAGACGGTAGGTGTGGACGCCGAAGCCCTCCATCATGCGGTAGGAGCGCGGGATGCCGCGGTCGGACATGTTCCACAGGGTGTGGTGCTGGGCCTCGGTGTGCAGGGACACGAAGTCCCAGAACGTGTCGTGCGCGGACTGCGCCTGCGGGATCTCGCGGTCCGGGTGCGGCTTCACCGAGTGCACCACGTCCGGGAACTTGATGGCGTCCTGCACGAAGAACACGGGGATGTTGTTGCCCACCAGGTCCCACGTGCCCTCGTCCGTGTAGAACTTGGTGGCGAAGCCGCGGGTGTCGCGGGCCAGGTCCATGGAGCCGCGGGAGCCGGCCACGGTGGAGAAGCGGACGAACACCTCCGTCTCCTTGTCCTTGGCGAAGAGTCCGGCCCGGCTGATCTTCGCGGCGGTGCCGTAGCCGCGGAACACGCCGTGGGCGCCGGCGCCGCGGGCGTGGACCACGCGCTCGGGGATGCGCTCGTGGTCGAAGTGGCTGAGCTTCTCCCGCAGGTGGTGGTCCTGCAGCAGGGTGGGGCCGCGGCGGCCGGCCTTGAGCGAGTGGTCCGAGTCCTGCAGGCGCACACCGTGCGCGGTGGTCAGGTACGGGCAGCCCTGCGCGGCGGTCGCGGGGTCGGCGCCGGTGTCCTGGCCGGTGGGGGAGACCTGTGCCGGACCGCGCTGGTCCGGGGCCGGGACGGCCACGGGCTGGTCCGGGTGGGTGAGGGCGGTGTGCTCCTCGAGGTCGGGGGTGATCGGCCCCGGCGTGCCGGGGATGTCGGGCTGCTGGGTGGTCATCGCGTCTGCTCCTGTGGTGTCGACGTGCCGCGCGGTGCCGCGCGGATCGGGGGCGGAGGACGACGGCGGCCGATGCGGGCCGACGTCGTGCCCGGTCCCCAGCGTGGCGGCTGGCCCCAGCGCTGACCAGGGCTGACGGCCACCGGCAGGGGCCTGGCTACCCTGGGGGCATGAGGATCAGCGTCGGACAGTTCGGGCCCGTGGGCGACGTCGAGGAGAACCTGGCCGTGATGGCCCGCCTCGCCGCCCGCGCCGCGGGCGAGGGGGCGGACCTCCTGGTGCTGCCCGAGGAGGCCATGCTCGGGGCCCGCGAGGTGGGGGAGGAGTTCCCCGACGCCGTCGCCGCGGCCTGGGAGCCGTTCGCCGCGGGCCTGGCGGCGCTGGCGCGTGAGCACGGGATCGCCGTCGTCGCGGGCGGCTACGAGCCGGGACCGGACCGGCGTCCCTACAACACGCTGCTGGCGGTGGGCGCGGACGGCGCCCGGCTGGGCGCGTACCGCAAGCTCCACCTCTACGACGCGTTCGCGCACCGCGAGTCGGACCGGATCACCCCCGGCGACGGCGGCGTCGCGGCGATCGAGCTCGGCGGGCTCCGCCTGGGCCTGCTCACCTGCTACGACCTGCGCTTCCCCGAGCTGTCCCGGCGTCTGGCGGTGGAGGGCGCGGACGTGCTCGTGATCCCCGCGGCGTGGTTCTCCGGCGAGCACAAGGTGGACCACTGGCGCACCCTGCTCAAGGCCCGCGCGGTGGAGAACACGGTGTGGGTGGCCGCGGCCGACACGTGCTCGGACGGCACCGTGGGCCACTCGATGATCGTGGACCCGCTGGCGCTGCCCGTCGCCGAGCTCGCCGACGAGCGGGAGGCCGTGGTGACCGCGGAGGTCACCCGCGAGCGGATCGACGAGGTCCGGGAGTTCCTCCCCTCGCTCGCCAACCGCCGCACCGACGTCCTCTGAGCCGCCCCCCGCCCGGCGGACGGGTCACCATTACCCCCTCGGGCTGGGAAAAGCCTAAAATCACGTCAGACGTGCAACCAGACGGGCGCCCCGGCGCTCGGAACGCGCCCCGCCCGGGGCGGGACGGGAGATCAGAGATGACCATCAACGCCGACGGCAGCCACGCCGTCCAGCCCCACGCCGCGAACGCCCACACCGCCCCGGCCCGCCCCGTGCGCCACGCCGTGGTGGAGGAGGAGGTGCTCGAGCCGCTGGGCCCGGTGGAGGGCTGGGGCTTCACCAACCGCGTCATCCTCGTCTCGGTGCTCGTCGTGATCATCGGCAACGTCGTGCGCGTGCTCACCGGCGACCTGGGTGATCCGAACGGCTCCGTGGCGCTGGGCGAGACCGGCCACGGCTGGGTCGTGCTGGTGCAGTCGTTCATGTTCGGCCTGGTGGGCGGCGCCCTGGCGGGCGCGGCCGGCTACCTGGTCGTGCTGCTGATGGGCGGGGCTGCCCGCTCCGTCGTGCGCTACGTGGTCGGTGGCGTGGTCGGCGGCTTCCTCGGTGCCGTGGGCCTGTTCGCGGTGTTCTCCAACACCGTCCTCTACGGGGCGGGCCTGCACCTGTTCTGGATGCTGCCGGTGGCGGGCCTGCTCGGCGGCCTCTGGGCGGGCGTCGTCTCCTCCCGCCGCTGATCCCCGCAACCGGCGCCTCGGGCGCCGGCCGCAGAGAAAGGCCCCGGTTCCGGCTCTCGCCGGGCCCGGGGCCTTCTCCGTCATCACTCGCACCTTCGATGAGGTGGCTTCAGCCTACGAACTCGCCTTGGGCTTTCCAGGGGAGTCGGCTGGGCGTTCCCTGGGAGTGTCGGCCGCCCCGAGCAGGTGCGCGAGCTCGCCGGTGGCGGCGACGAGGGCCGCCCCGCACCGGTCCGCCAGCTCGTCCGTGCAGCGGTAGGCCGGCACGAGCGTGCTGAGCGCACCGACCACCGTGCCCGCCACGCTGATGGGGGCGGACAGCGAGGTGACGTCCTTCTCCACGGAACGGGTGCGCAGCGTGTAGTCCCCCGCGGCCACGCTGCCGCGCAGGGCGTCGCCCACGGCCGTGCCCGCCAGGGGGACGGTGCGTCCGACCCAGTTCGTGTGGCGGACGGAGTGCGTGCCCTCCACGATCGCCAGGTAGACGGCGGAGTCCGGAGGGGTCGTCACCGAGAGGTAGACGGATTCGCCCGTGGCGGCCACGACGTGGTCCATCGGCCCGCGGGCCAGCTGCACGAGCGAGTCTCGGGAGAAGGCCCGCGCCCCGAGCTGGATGAGGCGCACGCCGGGGCGGTAGGCGCCGTCGTCGTCGCGGGCCACGAAGCCGGATCCCTCGAGGCTGCGCAGCAGGCGCAGCGCCGTGGACGCCGGCAGCTCCGTGGCGCGGGCGGCCTCGGTCAGGCTCAGCCGGGGCTGCTCGGTGACGGCGGCGAGCAGGTCCAGGGCCCGGTCCACGGTGCGCGTCGAGGCGGTGGGGGTGGTGGTCATGAGAGGGAGCGTAACGGGTGCGGGACACGCGGATCGGGCTTGCGCGTGAGCCGAGTCACTGTTTCAATGTTCGGAAAGTGCATGCCGAGCCGTGAAATCACCGGGGCCACCCGTCCCGGCGGCGCACGCACCCCGTCGAGAGGAACTGCCATGGCCGTGGGCTTCACCCAGCACGACCCGTCCCGCACCATCCGCGCCCCGCGCGGCACCGAGCTCTCCGCCAAGTCCTGGCAGACCGAGGCCCCGCTGCGGATGCTCATGAACAACCTGGACCCCGAGGTCGCCGAGCGTCCCGAGGACCTCGTCGTCTACGGCGGCACCGGCCGCGCGGCCCGCTCCTGGGAGGCCTACGACGCCATCGTCGCCACCCTCAAGGACCTCGAGGAGGACGAGACCCTCCTGGTGCAGTCCGGCAAGCCGGTGGGCGTGTTCCGTACCAACAAGTGGGCCCCGCGCGTGCTGATCGCCAACTCCAACCTGGTGGGCGACTGGGCCACGTGGCCGGAGTTCCGCGAGCTCGAGGCCGAGGGCCTGATGATGTACGGCCAGATGACCGCCGGCTCGTGGATCTACATCGCCACCCAGGGCATCCTGCAGGGCACCTACGAGACCTTCGCCGCGATCGGCCGCAAGCGCTACGACGGCTCCCTCAAGGGCACCCTGACCCTCACCGGCGGCTGCGGCGGCATGGGCGGCGCCCAGCCCCTGGCCGTCACCCTCAACGGCGGCGTCTGCCTGATCGTGGACGTCTCGGAGGACCGCCTGCGCCGTCGCATGGGCAAGCGCTACCTGGACGAGGTGGAGACGGACATCGACAAGGCCGTCGAGCGCGTCATGCAGGCCAAGCGCGACGGCGAGGCCGTCTCCGTGGGCCTCGTGGGCAACGCCGCCGAGGTGTTCCCCGAGCTGCTCGAGCGCCAGAAGGCCGGCACCGTCGAGATCGACATCGTCACCGACCAGACCTCCGCGCACGACCCGCTGTCCTACCTGCCGATCGAGATCGACGAGAAGGACTGGCACGCCGAGGCCGAGGCCGACCCGGACACCTTCACCAAGAAGGCCCAGGAGTCCATGGCCCGCCAGGTCGAGGCCATGGTCGGCTTCCAGGACATCGGCGCCGAGGTGTTCGACTACGGCAACTCCATCCGCGACGAGGCCCGCAAGGCCGGCTACTCCCGCGCGTTCGAGTTCCCGGGCTTCGTCCCGGCCTACATCCGCCCGCTGTTCTGCGAGGGCCTCGGCCCGTTCCGCTGGGCCGCGCTCTCCGGCGACCCGGAGGACATCCGCGTGACCGACGAGGCCCTGAAGGAGCTGTTCCCCGAGAACGAGCACCTGCACCGCTGGCTCGACGGCGCCGCCGAGTTCGTGGAGTTCGAGGGCCTGCCGGCCCGCATCTGCTGGCTGGGCTACGGCGAGCGCCACAAGGCCGGCCTGCTCTTCAACCAGCTCGTGGCCGAGGGCAAGGTCAAGGCGCCGATCGTGATCGGCCGCGACCACCTCGACTCGGGCTCCGTGGCCTCCCCGTACCGCGAGACCGAGTCCATGCTGGACGGCTCCGACGCGATCGCCGACTGGCCGCTGCTGAACGCGCTGACCGCCACCTCCTCGGGTGCCACCTGGGTGTCGATCCACCACGGCGGCGGCGTCGGCATCGGCCGGTCCATCCACGCCGGCCAGGTGGGCGTGGCCGACGGCACCGAGCTGGCCGCGGCCAAGCTCGAGGCGCTGCTCACCAACGACCCGGGCATGGGCGTCATCCGCCACGTCGACGCCGGCTACTCCCGCGCCGCCGAGGTGGCGAAGGAGCGCGGCGTCCGTGTGCCCATGGAGGCCACGATCCGGGACTGACCCCGGTCACGTCGTCGGACGGCGACGGTGCCGCCGCGCCGTCGCCGTCCGACGACTTCACCGCCGCGAGCCGGACGGGCGGCCGCCCGTCCGGCTCGCGATCGAAAGGACACCACGATGGACTCGTCCCGCCCCGCAGACCACGAGCTGCACACCGACACCACCGCGATGGCCGCGATCGAGGCCGACGCGCCCCGCCCGCCGGCGCGCTGGCGCATGATCGTCTACTCGGCGATCGGCATCGTCATGTTCTTCGTGCCCGTCACGATCAACGGGGCGAGCTCCATCCCGCTGGACCACCTGGTGACCTGGGTGCGCGGGCTGCTCGGCCCGGCCGACCGCTGGGTGGGCCTGGCCATCATCGCCGCCGGCGCCGTGTACCCGTTCGCCTCGGGCCGCTGGCGGACCAGCACCACCCGGACGGTCTTCGCCCTCCTCGCCGTGCTCGGCCTGGTCGCCTCGGCGATGGTCGTGTTCGGCGTGGGCCCGAGCTGGATCCTGGACAAGAGCATCGGCCCGTTCCTGATGGACAAGCTCGTGGTGCCCGTGGGCCTGATCGTGCCCATCGGCGGCGTCTTCCTGGCCCTCGTGATCGGCTACGGCCTCATGGAGTTCGTGGGCGTCTACCTGCGCCCGGCCATGCGGCCGATCTGGCGCGTGCCCGGCCGCGCCGCCGTCGACGCCGTGGCCTCCTTCGTGGGCTCCTACGCCCTGGGCCTGCTGCTCACCAACCGCATGTACACCGGCGGCCGTTATACGGCCCGCGAGGCGGCGATCATCGCCGTCGGGTTCTCCACGGTGTCCGCGACCTTCATGGTGATCGTGGCCAAGACGCTGGGCCTGATGGACATCTGGCTCTGGTACTTCTTCGGCACCCTCGCGGTGACGTTCGCGGTCACCGCCATCACGGTGCGCATCCCGCCGCTGAGCCGCATCCCGGACGAGTGCTACCCGGGCGTCACCCACTCGCCCGAGCAGGCCGTCACCCGGGACCGCTTCCGCGTGGCCCGTCGCGCCGCCGAGCAGACCCTCGCCGAGGCCCCGTCCCTGCCGAAGAACATCTGGGTCAACTTCCGGGATGGACTCGTGATGGTGCTCCAGATCCTGCCGTCCATCATGTCCGTGGGCCTGATCGCCCTGGTCCTGGCCACGTACACGCCCGTGTTCGAGTGGATCGGCGTGATCTTCTACCCGCTGTTCTGGGCGCTCGGCTACTCCGACCCCGGCCTGCTGGCCTCGGCCTCCGCCACCTCGATCGCCGAGATGTTCATCCCGGCCACGATGGCGGCCGGTCACGAGGACCTCGTCGCCCGGTTCGTGATCGGCGTCGTCTGCGTCTCCGCAATCATCTTCTTCTCCGCGGTGGTTCCTGCCATCCTGGCCACGGACATCCCCGTGAAGATGTGGCACCTCCTGGTGATCTGGGTCGAGCGCGTGGCGCTCACCATCGTGCTGGCCACGCCGCTGGCCCACCTGGTGGCCGCGCTCACCTGAGGCCCGCCCCACCGGCCCACCCCCGTCCGTCCCGCAGAGAGGCCCCCATGCGCTCCACGCTCATCACCGACATCGCCGAGCTGACCACCGTCGACCCCGAAGGGCGGGTGCTCACGGACGCGGCCGTCGTCGTCGAGGACGAGCGCATCGCCTGGATCGGTGCCGCCGCGGACGCCCCGGACGCGGACGACCGGGTGTCCGTGGGGGGCCGTGCCGTGCTGCCCGGCTGGGTGGACTCCCACACGCATCTCGTGTTCGACGGGGACCGCTCCGCCGAGTTCGAGGCCCGCATGGCCGGGGAGTCCTACGCGGCCGGCGGCATCGGCGTGACCACCTCCGCCACCCGCGCCGCCTCGGACGACCGCCTGGCCGAGCTGGTCCGCGGCCGGGTGGCCGACGCGGTGGCCGGAGGCACCACCTACCTCGAGACCAAGACCGGCTACGGGCTCACCGTGGCGGAGGAGGCCCGCCACGCGCGCCTGCTGGCCGGGCTGCGCGAGGAGGGCCTCGTCGACGAGGTGACCTTCCTCGGCGCCCACCTCGTGCCCCCGGGCCGGGACGCGGAGGACTACCTCGACGACGTCGTCGGGCCGATGCTCGAGGCCGTGCGGGAGCACGCGAGCTGGGTGGACGTGTTCTGCGACACCGGCGCCTTCGACGCCGAGCAGACCCGCCGCGTGCTCGCCGCGGGTGTGGCGGCGGGGCTGGGCGTGCGCCTGCACGGCAACCAGATCGAGCAGGGCCCGGGTGTGGGCGTGGCCGTGGAGTTCGGCGCCGCCTCCGTGGACCACGTCAACCACCTCTCCGACGCGGACGTCGAGGCCCTGGCCGGCACCTGGACCGGCTGGGACCGCGCCTCGGCCACCGGCACGCCCGGCACCGTGGCCGGCTGCCTGCCCGCGTGCGACCTGTCCACCCGCGCCCCGCTGGCGCCCGCGCGTCGCCTGCTCGACGCCGGCATCGAGGTCTCCCTGGCCTCGAACTGCAACCCGGGCACCAGCTACACCACGTCCATGAACTTCAACGTGGGCACCGCCGTGCTGCAGATGCACCTGACCCTCGCCGAGGCCGTGCGCGCCGCCACCCTCGGCGGGGCCCTCGGCCTGCGGGCGCAGGACCGCGTCGGGAGCCTCGAGGTCGGCAAGCGCGCCGACCTGCACGTGCTCGACGCCCCCGCCGCCATCCACCTGGCCTACCGCCCCGGCATGCCGCTGACCCATGCGGTCTGGCGCGCCGGTCGCCGGGCCGTCTGATCGACCGACAGCAAGGAGAACGCATCACCATGACCACCCCTCCCGCCACCGTCACGCTCGGCACGTCCGGGGCCACCCTGGACGACGTCGTCGCCGTGGCCCGCCACGACGCCCGCGTGGTGCTCGCCGACGACGTGCTCGAGACCGTCGGCGCGGTGCGCCGCCACGTCGAGGCGCTGGCCGAGGCCGAGACCCCCACCTACGGCGTCTCCACCGGCTTCGGCGCGCTCGCGGACAAGCACATCCCGCTCGAGTCCCGCGCGCAGCTGCAGAAGTCCCTGATCCGCTCCCACGCCGCCGGCATGGGCCCCGTGGTGGAGCGCGAGGTCGTCCGCGCGCTGATGTTCCTGCGCGCCACCACGCTGGCCTCCGGCCGCACGGGCGTGCGCCCCGTGGTGGTCGAGACCTTCGTGGCCATGCTCAACGCGGGCATCACCCCCGCCGTGCGCGAGTTCGGCTCGCTGGGCTGCTCCGGCGACCTCGCTCCGCTCTCCCACGTGGCCCTGGCGCTGATGGGCGAGGGCGACGTCGTCGGGGAGGACGGCGCGCTGCGTCCGGCCGGCGAGGCGCTCGCCGAGGCCGGGATCGAGCCGGTCGAGCTGCGGGAGAAGGAGGGCCTGGCCCTCGTCAACGGCACCGAGGGCATGCTCGGCATGCTGATCATGGCCCTGGCGGACCTCGACGAGCTCGCCGACACCGTGGACCTCACCGCCGCCATGTCCGTGGAGGCACTGCTCGGCACCGACCGCGTGTTCGTGCGGGAGCTGCATTTCCCGCTGCGCCCCCACCCGGGCCAGGCGGCCTCCGCGGAGCGGATGCTGAAGATCCTGGCGGGCTCGCCGATCGTGGCCAGCCACAAGGAGGGCGACTCCCGCGTGCAGGACGCCTACTCGCTGCGCTGCGCCCCGCAGGTGGCCGGCGGCCTGCGCGACACCCTCGCGTACGTGCGCACCGTGGCCGAGCGCGAGCTCGCCGCGACCGTGGACAACCCGGTGGTGCTCGACGACGGCCGGGTGAGCTCGAACGGCAACTTCCACGGGGCGCCCGTGGCGTACGTGCTGGACTTCCTGGCCATCCCGGTGGCCGACGTCGCCAGCATGTCCGAGCGCCGCACCGACCGCATGCTGGACCCGGCCCGCTCACACGGGCTGCCCGCGTTCCTCGTGGACGACCCGGGCGTGGACTCCGGCATGATGATCGCCCAGTACACGCAGGCCGGGCTCGTCTCGGACATGAAGCGCCTGGCCGTGCCCGCGTCCGTGGACTCCATCCCGTCCTCCGCGATGCAGGAGGACCACGTCTCCATGGGCTGGCACGCCGCCCGCAAGCTGCGCTCGGCCGTGGAGAACTTCCGCCGCGTGCTCGCCGTCGAGCTCGTGGCCGCCGCCCGCGCGATCGAGCTGCGCGCCCCACTGCAGCCCTCCGCCGCGACCGGTGCCGCCGTCCGCGTGATCCGCGAGGCCGGCGTCCCCGGCCCCGGCCCGGACCAGTACATGGCCCCGCAGCTGGCCGCCGCCGAGCAGGCCCTGCGCGACGGGTCCGTGCTGGCCGCCGTGGCGGAGGCGCTCGCGGGCGTGTCCGCCGACGCCGAGCCGCAGGACCTGGCCGAGGAGTCCGAGGGCGCCGAGGCCGAGGGGCACTGACGCCACAGCGTGGTCCGACGCCACAGAGTGGTCACGACATGCCCCGTGCGCCTGCGCGAGACGGCGTGTCGTGACCACTCTGTGTGTGGGCGGCCCTTCCGGCTCAGGCCGCCAGGTCCACGTCCTTCGTCTCCTTCATGACCAGGCCGGTGAGGCCGCCGACCACCATGAGGTAGATCGGGAACGCGCTGGCCCACCCCTGCGCCGTCAGCCACGTGATCAGGTACGGCGCCGTGCCGCCGAAGATCGCGGTGGCCAGTGAGAGCATGGTGGCCACGCCCTTGGCGCGCACCGCCGTGGGCAGCGCCTCGGACCAGACGGCGCCGTTGACGCCGAACAGCAGCGCCACCGCCAGCAGGGCGATGGTCTGCACGAGCAGGAACGAGGCGAAGGTGCCGTCCAGCATGCCGAACAGCGGGAACGGCAGCACCACGAAGAGCAGGCCGAAGGCGATGACCAGCGGACGGCGGCCGATCCGGTCGCCCAGCAGGCCCGCCCCGAGGATGGCGGCCAGGAAGATCACCTGGGCCACGAGCGAGGCCGAGAGGGTGGTGGACTTGTCCATCTGATGGGCCACCTGCGCGTGCGTGGGCAGGTAGATCAGCCACGTGTAGAACATCAGGGAGCCGCCCGCGGAGACCAGGAAGATCGTCAGCAGGCCGCGTCACACCGCACCCGGCTCCCGGCGGGGAGCGTCGTCGGCGGTGGGCACCACCTGCTGCGCCGCCGTGAAGTGCTCCGACTCCGTCAGGCTCCGTCGCAGGTACAGCGCGTAGAGGCCGAGGACGCCGCCGATGCCGAACGCCACGCGCCAGCCCCAGGACGCCACCTGCTCGGGAGAGAGCAGCGTGTTGATGGCCAGGCCCACGAGCGTGGCCAGGATCGTGCCCACCACCACGGACACCCACGACGTCGCCCCGAACAGCCCGCGCCGACCCTGCGGCGCCCGCTCCACGAGGTAGGTCACGGAGGTGCCCATCTCGCCGCCATGCGCCAGGCCCTGCAGCAGGCGGGCGATGACGAGGATCACCGAGGCGAGGACGCCCACCGTGCCGTAGGTGGGGGTGAAGGCGATGATCAGGCTGCCGAGCGCGGTGATCATCATCGCCGCGAAGAGGCTGCGCTTGCGGCCCACCCGGTCCGCGTAGGCGCCGAACACGTAGCCGCCGATGGGGCGGGCGACGAAGCCCACCGCGAAGACGGCCAGGGTGGCGAGCAGCTCGGAGGTGGGATTGTCCGCGTGGAAGATCTGCGCCGCGAAGACCGGGGCGAAGATCGTGTAGACGTTCCAGTCGTACCACTCCAGCGCGTTGCCGAAGTTCACGGCCAGCATGTCCTTCAGGCTCCGGGGGCGGGCCCGGGGCACGGGAGCGGGCCGGGCCGCGCCGGTGGCCGCGGTGCTCATGCCCGTCCCTCGAGGCCGGCCTGGGCATCGCCGTCGGCGCCGGGCACCCGCATCTCGAAGGTCTCCCGCACCACGGTGTAGTCGAAGTAGCCCAGGCGGGCGATCGGCTGGATGCGCGGGATGTCGATGCGGCCGTCGGCGGTGATGACGTCGTCGTCGATGTGGATGGTGTCCACGTGGGCGAAGACCACGTCGATGGTGCCGACGTTCGAGTCGCCCTTGATGCGGTGCGTCGAGTGGTAGCGGCACTCGAAGCGCACGGGGGACTCGGCGACCATCGGGATGGGGTGGTTGTCCGCGTAGACCTTGGTGACGCCGTGCTCGGCGATGCGGTCCCACTCGCTCTCGCCCGGCTTCAGGGCCATGGCGGAGACGTTGACGGCCTCGCGCAGGTCGTAGGTGGCCATGTTCCACACGAACCAGCCGGTCTGCTCCGCGTTGAGGACGGTGTCCTTGCGGCGTCCGTCCGGGTACTGGTTCGCGGAGAACATCACCATGGGCGGGTCGAAGGTGAGGTTCTGCCACTGGCTGTAGGGGGCGATGTTCTCCCGGCCGTCCGTGCTCACGGAGGACAGCCAGCCGATGGGCCGCGGCACGGTGGAGCTCTTGAAGGGGGAGAAGGGCAGGGGGTTGGCCTCGTGCTGCGGCGGTACTTCATGAGTCCTCCATGTGATGCCGGTAACAGTGTGTGGGCCACGCTATGTCGCATATTCCGGATATATCAAGCGGATTGGGGGCAGATCACTGCCTACGCTGGGCCCATGAACAAGTCGGAGGAGGCCTACGCCCGCCTGATGCAGAAGATCGAGACCGGGGAGCTGCCACCGGGCGCCATCCTCAGCGAGGCGGACCTCATTGACGTCGCCGAGACGGGGCGCACGCCCCTGCGCGAGGCCGTGCAGCGCCTCATCCGAGACCACTGGCTCCTGGTCGGTGGGGGACGGGGACTGCAGGTGCCCCCGATCTCCGTGGACGACCAGCTGGAGAGGCTGGAGGTGCGGCGGTCGCTCGAGGCGCTGGCCGTGGGACTGGCCTGCGCGCGGGCGGACGAGGAGCAGCTGGCCGCCGTCGCGGCCCACGTGCGGCACCTGCGCACGGTGGAGGACCTGGCCGCGTACGTCGCCGCCGTCGGGCGCTCGCACGAACTCCTGCGCACGATCGCGAACAACCGCTATCTCGCCGATTCCCTGGTCCCGCTCCAGGGGCTCTCCCGGCGGTTCTGGCTCGCCACCACGAAGGGCCTGCCCGACGAGGTCGAACGCGGCCGGGCGTTCTACGTCCCGGCGCTGGAGGCGGTGACCCGGAGGGACGCGGCAGGAGCCCGGGCCGGGGTGCTGGCCCTACACGACTTCCTGGCACGCTCGGCGCTGGACTACGCCGCCCGACGCGCGGACCACGGCAGCGCCGAGCCCCCGGCCCCGTGGGCGGAGGGACGCTGACGCGCGCGGCCCCCGCGCCGGAAGGGACCCCCGGCCCGCCTCAGGCCAGCAGCGACGCGTCCGTCCGGTGACGGCTGACGACCGTGTGGATCAGCCGGGCCGCGGCCTTCGCGGTGCGGCCGTCCACGTCCAGGGCGGGGTTGAGCTCCACGACGTCGGCCAGGGCCAGCTTCCCGGACTGGGTGGCCTCCAGCGCGCACGCGTGGATCACCTCGTACGGCACGCCGAAGCCGGCCGGTGCGCTCACCCCCGGGGCGACGGCGGCCGGCAGCACATCCAGGTCGATCGTCAGGTAGAGCACATCCACGGCGTTGATGAACGAGCGCACCCAGCGGCGCACGCCGGTGACGTCGGCGGTCTGGGCCTGCTCGTCGGTCACCCACGTGACCCCGCGTTCGCGCGCGGTGTCGAACAGGGCCCGGGTGTTGTTGGCCTCGCTGATGCCCACCACCGCGTAGGAGAGCTGATGCTCCGCCCCCTCGGCATCCCGCAGGGCCTGGAGGAACGGGGTGCCGGAGCTGGGCCGCGGCGCCTCGCGCAGGTCGAAGTGCGCGTCCAGGTTGAGGATGCCCACGCGGGTGCCCGCGCCCACGCGCGTGGAGCCGGTCAGGCCCGTGATCGAGGCGTAGGCGGTCTCGTGTCCGCCGCCGAGCACCACGGCCAGGTCGTGGGCGTTCAGCAGCCCGCTGACCACCGTGCCCAGCTCGGCCTGGCCCGCCTCGAGCTCGCCCGGGGCATCGTCGTCGCCACGGTCCACGGACACGTCGCCCGCGTCCACGAGCGCGCCCGTGCCCTCGAGGTACGCGAGCGAGGCGAGCGCACCGCGCAGCGCCTCCGGGCCGTCCTCGGCGCCCACGCGGCCGTGGTTCCGGCGCACGCCCTCGTCCGAGGCGAAGCCGACGAGCGCCGTGGACCGCGCGCCCGACGTCGGAGCACCGGCACCGGGGTGGCGCTGCGTCGTCGTGGGCTCGCCGCGGCCGTCGGCGGGGCGGACGACCTGGTGCCAGCGCAGGTGCTCGGGGGTGTCGCCGTCGGTGCGGCCGGTCCAGGCGGGGGAGAGGGAGGGGGAGGGGAGCTCGGAGGTCATGGGCCCATCCCACGCCATCGACGGGCGGGTGCGCAACGAGGGCCGGACGACGCCCGACACGGGGCGTCGTCCGCCTAGCGGTCCAGTTCCTGGCGCCGCGAGCTGATCACGCCGGTGACGAAGCCGGCGAGGTTGAGCCCGCCGTGGAAGCGGGCGTGCTCGATCTTCACACAGCGGTCCATCACGACCTCCAGGCCCGCGGCCTCGGCCTGACGCGCGGCGTCCTCGTTCCAGATGCCCAGCTGCAGCCACACGGTCCGGGCGCCCACGCGGGCGGCGTCCGCCACCACCTCGGGGGCGTCGGAGGACTTGCGGAACACCTCCACGAGGTCCGGGGTGACGGGCAGGTCGTCCAGCGAGGCGTACACGCGGTGGCCGAGGATCTCCTTGCCGGCCGCGGCGAGCACGGGATTGACGAAGTAGACGTCGTACGTGGTCGAGCTCAGCAGGTACGTGGCCACGAAGTACGACGCACGGGCCGGCTTGTCCGAGGCGCCGACGATCGCGATCGACCGGGTGCGCCGCAGGATCGCCAGGCGCTCGGGGGCGCCGGGGCCGGTCCAGGTGCGCTCGGGGTGGGTGGTGCTCATGGCTCAGGCCTCCTTCGGCGCGGCCGGGGCGCCGTCGTCGTCGCGGGTGCGGCCGGTGGCCTCGGTCAGGGCCTGGTCCAGGTCCCAGAGGATGTCCTCGGTGTCCTCGATGCCCACCGAGATGCGGATGAGGTCCTCCGGGATGCCCGCGGCCACGAGCTGCTCGGCGGTGAGCTGCTGATGGGTCGTCGTGGCGGGGTGCAGCACGAGCGTCTTCGCGTCGCCGATGTTGGCCAGGTGGCTGGCCAGCTGCAGGGCGGAGATGAAGCGCGACGCCGTCGCACGCCCGGCCTCCGGACCGGAGGCGCCGTCGTCGGTGTCTGTGGCTGCCGGGGCCACGCCGAAGCTGAACACCGAGCCGACGCCCCGGGGCAGCAGCTGCTGCGCGCGGGCGTGGTGCGGGTGGTCGGGCAGGCCGGCGTAGCGGACCCAGGAGACGCGCGGGTCCTCGTCCAGCCACTGCGCCACGGCCTGCGCATTCGCCAGGTGGGCGTCCATGCGCGGGGCCAGCGTCTCGACGCCGAGCAGCAGCTGGAACGCCGACTGCGGGGCCAGCGACGGGCCGAAGTCGCGCAGCTGCTCCGAGCGGAGCTTGGTGAGGAAACCGTACTCGCCGAAGTTGCCCCACCAGGAGACGCCGCCGTACGAGGGCACGGGCTCGGTCATGGACGGGAACTTGCCGTTGTCCCACGGGAAGCGGCCGGACTCCACCACGACGCCGCCGAGCGTGGTGCCCTGCCCGCCGAGGAACTTCGTGGCCGAATGGATGACGATGTCCGCGCCGTGTTCGATCGGCCGGATCAGGTAGGGCGGGGTGAGGGTCGCGTCCACGACGAGCGGCACGCCGTGCCGGTGGGCGACGTCGGCCAGGCCCGGCAGGTCCACGACGTCACCGGAGGGGTTGGCGACGATCTCCGTGTAGACGGCCTTGGTGTTGGGCTGGAGGGCGGCCTCGAAGTCCGCGGCCTCGGCGGAGTCCACGAACGTGGTCTCGACGCCGAACCGGCGCAGGGAGACGTCCAGCTGGGTGATCGTGCCGCCGTACAGCTTGGAGGACGCCACGATGTGGTCGCCGGCCGCGGCGAGGGCCGCGAAGGTGACGAACTCGGCGGCCATGCCGGACGCCGTCGCGACGGCCCCGATCCCGCCCTCGAGCGTGGCGACCCGCTCCTCGAACGCGGCGACCGTGGGGTTGCCGATCCGCGAGTAGATGTTGCCGTACTTCTGCAGCGCGAAGAGGTTGGCGGCGTCTTCGGCGGACTCGAACACGAAGGAGCTGGTCTGGTGGATCGGCACCGCGCGGGAGCCGTGGACGGCGTCCGGGACGGCGCCCGCGTGCAGCGCCTGGGTGCGGAAGCCGAACTCGTGGTCAGCCACGGGGGTCCTTTCGATGGAGGCTTCGGGACAGTCCCTCCCATTGTCCCGGGCGAGGTGCGCCGGGGGCAGGGTGGGCACGTCGCAGAGCGTCACGCGGCGCAGGCCGGTGCCGTGCAACGCGGGTTGAGTTATCACCGGTTACGCGGGCCTGGACCCGTGACAACTCAACCCGCGTTGGACGGGACCCGTGACAACTCAACCCGTGTTGGCCGCGGGGGCGGATCAGCGCGTGCGGGCGAGCCGACGCCGGACCAGCCCCACGATCCGCCCGAACCCAGCGCGCTGGTCCTCCCAGGTGCAGCGCAGGGTCGTCCATTCCCGCTCGAGGCAGTACGCGTCCCGACGGGCGTCCCTCGCCTGCTGCTGAGCCGTGCGGTGGCCGGCGCCGTCGTACTGGAGGGCCAGGCGCGCCCCCCGGTACCCGAGGTCCACGACGGGCGAGGCCGGGTCGGCCGGGTCGACGGCGACCTGCAGCTCCGGCTCCGGCAGCCCGGCCCGGATCAGCGCGAGCCGGAGGAAGGTCTCGGGCGGGGAGTCGGCCCCGACGCGCACCTCCGCCAGCGCGGCACGTGCGAGACGGACACCCGGCCGGCCACGGCAGCGGGCGAGCACCTCCGACAGCTCGGACACGGTGGCCACGGGGTCCGCCCGGCCCGTCGGCGTCCACGGCGGACGCACCAGGTGGTCGCCGTCCGCGATGAGCCAGTCCACCTCGTGGGGGCGGAGCATCCCGGCGAGGTCGAACCAGGTGCGCGCCGCCGTCGTGACGCGCTGGCCGTCGGGAAGCTCGAGCACGTGGTCGGAGGGCAGCCGCACCCGGTGGCTGACGACGCCGTCCAGGTCGGTCCGGTGCGTGCGCGCGGAGCGGTCGAAGGTCAGGTGCAGTCCGGCGGGCCGCGCGAGGCGGGGCGGCAGCGGCAGTCCGTGCCAGAGGGCGGCAGAGACGTGGGAGACCACCCCGCCCGTGAGGCGGACCAGCGCGGCCGCGCCGTCCGGGGCGCACGGGTCGGGGATGCCCGCGGTGTGCACGCCGCGGCAGATCCGGGCGAGGTCTGCCGCGAGGGTGCGGCGCCACGGCAGGCCGGCGGCGTGCAGCTCGGCCGTCGTGAAGGCGCCCGCGGCGAGGGTGGACGGCAGGGGCGTGCGCGCGGTCATGGGGTGAGCCTGCCGCCCCCGGGCCCTGCGACGGACCGGACCGACGCGCCCTGGGGAGGGCCGCCGTCGTCGTGGTGGCTGTGCAGGAGCGGCCGACCCGCCGGTCATGGTGGCACCGGCGCGACGCGGGTTGAGTTATCACGGGTGCAAGCCGCCTGGACCCGTGATAACTCAACCAGCGTTGCAGGGGGGAGCGGCCGGCCCGTCGGTCACGGCGTGCGGTCCACGGACACCAGCTCCACGTCCTCGAGCCGTCCGTCCCGCGCCACCGCGCGCATCAGCGTGCACACCGGCTGCCGTCGCCGGTCCGTGCAGGAGCCGGGGTTGAGCAGCCGCAGGCCCGGGTTCGCGGTCTCCGGGCCGGCCACGGTGTCCCACGGGATGTGGCTGTGCCCGAACACCAGCACGTCCGCGTCCGGGAACGCCGCGGCCATGCGGCGCTCGCGGCCGGCCGCCGGGCCCGTCTCGTGGACCATCGCGATCCGCACCCCGCCGATCTCCACGCGCGCCACCTCGGGCAGCCGCGCCCGCAGCCCCGGCCCGTCGTTGTTGCCCCACACGCCCACCAGCCGGGCGGCCCGTGCGTCGAGGTCGTCGAGCACGTCCTCGGTCACCCAGTCGCCGGCGTGGAGCACGACGTCGGCCCGCGCCACCCCGGCCCACACCTGCGCGGGCAGGGCGCGGGCACGCCGCGGGATGTGGGTGTCGGCGATCAGGAGCAGGCGGACGGCGACGTCGTCGGACACGGTCCGCCTCACCGCGCGGCGAACGCGCCGAGCCAGAGCGCCAGCGGCAGGCCGATGATGAACACCGCCACGAATCCGCGCACCAGCCACCGGCCCACCGGCGTGGCGAGGTTGATCGTCACGCCCACGCCGTAGCCGGGGCGTTTGGCGGGGAAGACGGCCGGGTCCTCGGGGTCGCGCTTGAGCCCCAGGGGCGTCCACACCTCGTCCTCGGCGCGTTCCGCGGCCGTGGGCCGGTGCCCGAGCTCCGCCGCGACGCGGTCCGACCAGCGCGTCCACCGCTGCGTTCCGGCCCGCATCGCCGGGAAGATGCCCACCATGAGCACGGTCAGTGTGAGGGGCAGGAGCCACCACGGCATCGTCCAGGCTCCGGCGGCGAGCACCTCTACCGTCGACGGGGCCAGCGCCAGGACCATGAGCACGCACAGCCAGCCGATGCCCTCCCGGACCCCGCGGTGCACCCCCGTCTGGCGCACGCGCCGCCACGGGGACAGCCCCGGATCCGTGGGGGTGAGGACGGTGACCATCGCGGAGACCAGGGCCAGGAACCCCGTCACGCCGAGGCCGATCAGCGGCCCCGTCGCCACCGTGCCGAACGAGGTGTCCTCCCACGCATCCGGCCGCCCGTCGACGCCCCAGTGCGTGGGCACGCGCTCCGGCAGGCCCGGCAGGGCGACGAGGGCCCACCCCAGCAGCGCCAGGCACAGCACGGCCGCGAGCAGGAACGGCAGCCACGGACGCAGCCGGCCACGGCGCAGGGCGGCGCGCTCGGCGGCGGGGACGTCGTCGGGGGCGGGACGGGACGGGTGGGGCATCGACACAGGCTAGCCTCAGCCCCTGCCCGCCACACCCGGTGATCGGCCCGTCCAGACGGCGGCCGCGCACGCCGCGATCACCAGCAGCATCCCCGCCAGGTCCAGCGGGGTGAGCTCCTGCCCGCGCACGGCCCACGCCGTCAGCGCCGCCGCGATCGGCGAGAGGCACGTCAGCAGGGAGAACAGCGCGGTCGGCATGCGGCGCAGCACCTGCAGGTCGATCCCGTACGGCACCGCTGTGGACAGCAACGCCACGGCCAGCCCCACGCCCAGCACCACGGGGGAGAGCAGGGCCGCCCCCGCCGTCGCGACGCCGACCGGCAGCGCCACGAGGGACCCGGCCGCCGTCGCCAGGGCCAGCCCCTGCACCCCCGGCAGGTGGGTCCCCGCGCGCCGCGAGAGCAGGATGTATGCCGCCCAGCACGCCGCCGCGGCCAGCGCGAGCGCCACCCCCACCGGGTCCAGTCCCGCCCCGCCGATCCCGCCGTCCGCGCTGAACCCCTCCCGGCCGAGCACCCCGATCCCGGCGAGCGCGAGGGCCGCCCACGCCGCCGACCGCCACGACGGCCTCGCCGCCACGGACAGCGCCAGCGGCCCGAGCACCTCGAACGTCACGGCCACGCCCTGCGGGATCCGCGCGAACGCCTCGTAGATGGCCAGGTTCATGCCGGTCATGGCCGCGCCCAGCCCGACGACGGCGGCCCACCCCCGGGGGCCCAGGCCGGCGAGGGCGGCGCGGCTCGGCCGGGTGACGAGCAGCAGCACGGCCGCGGAGAACACCACGCGCAGGGCGACCATGGCGGACGCGCCGACGTCGTCGAACAGCAGGCCCGCCACGGACGCGCCGAGCTGCTGGCTCAGCAGCGAGAGCAGGACGAGCAGGACGAGACGCACGCCCACAGCCTAGGGGCGCGCCGCGCCACCCCGGCCCCGGCCGGCGCGGGAGCGCTGCTGCCGGAGGACCACCGGGGGGCCCGGTTCCGCTGACCCCGAGGCCGCGGAAAACATCACGCTGACGTGCGCTAATCCGCCTCGTCGTGGGAGAGTGGGGGACGCGTGCCCGCGCAGACCCCGCCCCCGACCCCAGGAGGCCCGCATGGCCCGGCCCCAGACCGTCCTCACCGTGCTGGCCGCCCGCCGGCTCACCCCGCACCTCGTGCGCCTGACCCTCGGCGGCGAGCAGTTCGACGCCGTCCACGCCCGCTGGGCGGAGAAGGGCGCCACGGACCAGTACGTGAAGCTGCTCTTCGCCGGCCCCGCGCTCGGCCTCGAGCCCCCGTACGACCTGGACGCCCTCCGCGAGCGCCTCGCCCCGGAGCAGCTGCCGGTCCGCCGCACCTACACGGTGCGCCGCATGGACGCGGCCGCCCGCACCATGGACGTCGACTTCGTGGTCCACGGCGCGTCCGACGACGGCGCCGCCCCCGGACGCGACGGCGGCCTGGCCGGGGCGTGGGCGGCGTCCGAGCCGGTGGGGCAGCAGGTCGCGTTCCTGGGCCCCGGCGGCGCCTACCGACCCGACCCCACCGCTGACTGGCACCTGCTCGCCGGCGATGAGTCCGCGCTGCCGGCGATCGCCGCCGCCCTCGAGGACCTCGCCGCCACGGACGCCGCGGCGGCCGGTCTCGCGCTGATCGAGGTGACCGACGCCCGGGACGAGGTGCCCCTGACCGCGCCGGCCGGCGTCGAGGTGCGCTGGCTGCACCGCGGCGGCCCCTTCACCCCGGAGACGACGCGGTTCGCCGCCGCCGTCGAGGACGCGGCGTGGCGGGAGGGGCGGGTGCACGCGTTCGTGCACGGCGAGCGGGAGCAGGTCAAGCGCGTCCGGGCGTACCTCACGGACGTGCGCGGCGTGGACCGGCGGCAGCTGTCGGTGAGCGCGTACTGGGCCTACGGCCGCGCCGAGGACGTGTTCCAGGCGGAGAAGCAGACCCCGGCGGGGCAGATCTTCGAGGACGGCACCACCGGCGGCTGACCCGCACAGGATCGGCACAGCCGCAGTTCCGCCGCCCCTCAGGGTATGACGGGCCAGGGGTGACGTGAGACGGTCGAGGGGTCATCACCCGGCGGTCCCCGGCCGCCGGCACGTCCGCACCTCTGCGAAGGAGTCCCCCATGAAGACGCCCGCACGCCTCGCCGTCGGCATGCTCGCCGCCTCCGGTCTGCTGCTCACCGGCTGCGCCTCCGACCCGACGCTGGACGAGAGCTGGCCCGAGATCCGCCAGAAGGTCGTGGATGCCGAGAGCCTGCGCCTGAGGGTGGAGGGCACCGCCGCCGACAAGGGGGAGGAGAAGGACGACGTGTCGGCCTCGGCGTCGCCCTCCGCCTCCCTGGGCACGGACGCCATCCAGTCCGCGAACGTGGACCTCGCCGGCGCCACCGACGACTCCCACCTCAAGGGCACCATGAACATGGACATGGGGGCGGCCACCATGGACATCGAGGTCCTGCGCCGGGACGCCGACGTGTTCTTCAAGCTCAGGGCCGACGGTGACGACCTGCCCCGGGAGATGGGCATGTTCTCCACCCTCGTGGGCGACCGCTGGATCAAGACGAGCGCCGAGCAGGCCGCGCAGATGGACATCTCACTCCAGGAGATCATGTCCGACCTCGAGGAGGACATGCCCGCCGCGGACGCCTTCGACGGCAAGGACCTGAAGGCCGAGGAGGTGGAGCTCGAGGGCAGGACGTACCTCAAGTACGCGCTGCCCGAGGAGCACCACGAGTTCGGTCGGACGATGCTGATCGACCCGGAGAGCACGACCCTCTACCGCCTCGAGGACGTGAACTCGGAGGACGAGGACGAGGACGTGGACGCGGACGCCACCTTCACCGAGTGGAACGCGGTCGAGGCGCCCGAGGCCCCCGCCAAGGAGGACGTCTTCGACCTGACCGAGCTGCAGGAGCTGGCCGGCTGACCCGCTGCGCGATCCGGGTGGGCCGGCGGGCCGCCACGGCATGATGTCCTGATGGACCGCACCGCCCCCACCCCGCCCGCGAACGCCCTCGCCCCGGACCTGCCGGAGGACATCGCCCGGGAGGCGATCGCCTTCCGCCGCCTCCTCCACGGGCATCCGGAGCTGGACCTGCACCTGCCCCGCACCCAGGCCGCCGTCCTCGAGCGGCTCGAGGCCCTGCGCGCTGAGGCGGGGGAGGATGCCGCCACCGGCCGCCCTGCGCTGGAGACGAGCGTGGGCCGGGCGCTGAGCTCCGTCGTCGTGGTGCTGCGCGGCGGGGCCCCGCTGCCGGAGGGGGCCCGGCGGCCGGTCGTGCTGCTGCGGGGGGACATGGACGCCCTGCCCGTCACGGAGGAGACCGGGCTGGAGTACGCCCCCTCCGTGCCGGGCACCATGCACGCCTGCGGCCACGACCTGCACACCGCCGGCCTCTACGGCGCGCTGGCCTGGCTGGTGCGCCGTCGCGGGGAGCTCGCCGCCGACGTGGTGGCCATGTTCCAGCCCGGGGAGGAGACCGGCGGCGGCGCCCTGCACATGATCCAGGAGGGACTGCTGGAGGCGGCCGGGCGACCGGTGGACGCCGCCTACGCGATCCATGTCTCCTCGGGCACGTACCCGCGCGGCGTCCTGCGCAGCCGCCCGGGGGCGATCCAGGCCGGCTGCGACGACCTGGTGGTGACGGTGCACGGTCGAGGCGGGCACGGCTCCGTGCCGCACCTGGCCCAGGATCCGGTGCCCGTGGCCGCCGAGATGGTGCTGGCGCTGCAGTCCGTGGTCACCCGGCAGTTCGACGCCTTCGACCCGGTGGTCGCGACCGTCGGGCACCTGAGCGCGGGCACGGCGGCCAACATCATCCCGGACAGCGCCACCCTCGCCCTCACCCTGCGGACCTTCTCCGCGGACGCCCGCGCCCGGCTGCGCGCGGCCGTGGAGCGCATGGTGCACGGGATCGCCGCGGCGCACGGCATGAGCGCGCAGGTCCGGGCGGACTGCGCGTTCCCGGTGACGGCCAACGACGCGGACGCGGTGGCCTTCGCCCGCGGGGTCGTGGAGGACCTCTACGGGGCCGACGCCTACCGGGAGCTGCCCGAGCCTGAGCCCGGCAGCGAGGACTTCTCCGAGGTCCTCCAGCGGGTGCCCGGGGCCTACGTCCTGCTCGGGGCGGTCCCGGAGGGCGTGGACCCGGACGAGGCCCCGGTCAACCACTCCCCGCAGGCCGTGTTCGACGACGCCGTGGTGCCGCGGGCCGCTCAGGTGCTGGCCGAGCTGGCGCTGCGGACGGCGCCGGTGCCGGCGTCCTGAGCGCGGCGGCCGGCCCGGAGCACCTCGGCGATCTGCCCGACGCACGGCTCGTTCTGCAGGCTCGTGGTGTCCCCGAGCGCGGTGCCCTGGTGCAGCTGCGTCAGCAGCCGCCGCATGATCTTGCCCGAACGGGTCTTGGGCACGTCGGGGACGAAGACCACCTCGGCGGGCTTGGCCACCGGCCCGATCACCCGCCCCACATGCCGCCGCAGCTCCTCGGCGCGGTCGGCGGCGGAGGCGCCGGGGCCGTCGTCGCCGGCCAGCCAGCTCTCGTGCGCCACGACGAAGGCGACGGCGGCGTGCCCGGTGGTCTCGTGCGGCACGGGGCACACCCCCGCCTCGATCACCTCCGGGTGCGCCACGAGGGCGGACTCGATCTCGATGGTGCTCAGCCGGTGCCCGGAGATGTTGATGACGTCGTCCACGCGCCCGAGGATCCAGACGTCGCCGTCCTCGTCCCGCTTGGCGCCGTCGCCGGCGAGGAACCAGCCCGCCTCGCCCTGGTCCGCGTAGTCCTCCCAGTACGAGTGGAAGTAGCGGGCCGGGTTCCGCCACACGGTCCGCGCCATCGCCGGCGAGGTGCGGGTGACCACGATCCGGCCCTGCAGGCCCTCGGGCGTGGGGGCGCCGTCGTCGTCGACCACGGCCACGTCCACCCCCGGCAGGGGCCGGGAGCCGCAGCCCGGCTTGAAGGCCGTGTCCGTGGGGCGGGGGGAGAGCACGGTGGCGCCCGTCTCGGACTGCCACCACGTGTCCACCATCGGCAGGTCCGGGGTGTCCCGGCCGATCTGGGTGCGGGCCCACGTCCAGGCCTCCGGGTTCACGGACTCGCCCACGGTCCCGATCAGGCGGATCGAGGACAGGTCCGGACCGCCGTCCGCGTGCGCCGGGATCCCGTCCGGATGCCAGCCCTTGAGCGAGCGGATCAGGGTGGGCGCCGTGTAGTAGCTCGTCACCCGGTAGCGCTCGATCACCTCGAAGTGCCGGCCCGGGTGCGGGGCGTTCGGCACACCCTCGTAGATCACCTGCGTGACCCCGTTCGAGAGCGGACCGTAGATCTCGTAGGTGTGCGCGGTGACCCAGGCCAGGTCCGCGGTGCACCAGTGGACGTCGTCGTCGCGCCGTGCCGGGTTCGGGTGGGAGAACAGGAAGTCGTGCGTCCACGAGGCCGCGGCGAGGTACCCGCCGGAGGTGTGCACGAGCCCCTTGGGCTGTCCCGTGGTGCCGGAGGTGTACATGATGAACAGCGGGTGCTCCGCGTCGAAGGCGCGCGGGGTGTGGGTGTCCGGCTGGCGGTCCACGACGTCGTGCCACCACAGGTCTCGGCCCTCGGTCCACGGGATGTCCCGGTGGCCCGTGCGGTCCAGGACGAGGATGTGCTCGATCGCGTTGTCCCCGGACACGGCCTCGTCCGCGTTGGCCTTCACGGGGACGGCGGCACCGCGGCGGAACTGGCCGTCGGTGGTGACGAGCAGCTTGGCGCCCGTGTCCTCGACGCGGAACCGCAGCGCCTCCGCCGAGAACCCACCGAACACGAGCGAGTGCACGGCGCCGATCCGCGCGCACGCCAGCGTGATGACGATCGTCTCGACGAGCACGGGCAGGTACACGACGACGCGGTCGCCCGCCTCGATGCCCAGCTCCTCGAGGGCGTTCGCGGCCTGGGCGACCTCGCGCTGCAGCTGTGCGTAGGTGACGGCGCGGCGGTCGCCGGGCTCGCCCTCGAAGTACAGGGCGACCTTCTCCCCGCGCCCCGCCGCCACGTGGCGGTCCACGCAGTTCACGGCCACGTTCAGGGTGCCGTCCTCGTACCAGCGGATCTCCGGGCCGCGCTCGGCGGCCGGGTCCGGGGCGGTGAGGGAGCGTGTCCGGGTGAAGGGTCGCTCCCAGCTCAGACGTCGGCCGGCCGCCTCCCAGAACGCGAGCCGGTCCGCCTCGGCCACCGGGCGGCCGTCGCCGCGCCCGCCGTGCAGCCGGTCCGCCGGGCGGCCGGGGTGGACGTCCGGGTCGGCGGCGTCGACGAGCGCCTGCGGGAGGGGGCCGGGCAGCGTGGCGAGGGCCGCGGCGGGCACGCCGTCGTTCGGTCCGCGGACGGCCCCGGAGGCGCCCTCCTCGGCCGGGTCGGGGCGGGCGGGGTCCTCGGTGGGCGTCATGGGCGGCGGTCCTCCTGGTCGGCGGGTCCGACCAGGCTAGGGACGACGACGACGGCGCCCCGCCCGCCGTCGTCACCGGCGGTCATGCTCGGCCCGCCGGACCCCCGCGGGCGCCCGGCGCGGGCCAGGGCGACGGCGGCCGGTGTGGATCCCGTCCCACGGCCGGGTCGCCCCGGCCGCCGGCCCGCCCGCGCGTGTCAGAGTAGGGCCATGACCACCTACGCCACCCTCGCCGCCCGGTACGCCGACGCCTTCGACTCCGTCGCCCACGGCGAGCGGGCCCGCGAGGCGGGCCGGCACCTGCCGTTCGCCGCCCTCGCGGAGCTGCAGGCCGCCGGGTTCGGCAAGGTCGGTGTCCCCGAGGACGCGGGCGGCGAGGGCGGCGGCAGCGAGACCGTGCTGCGCCTGCTCATGGACCTGGCCGCCCGGGACGTGAACACCGCGCACGTCTGGCGCTCCCACCTCGTGTTCATCGCCACGGCCATGGACCAGGCGCCCGCCCGTCGGGAGCGGTGGCTGCGGCACATCGTCGACGGGGACTGGGCCGGCTCCGCCCTGGCCGAACGCGCCGGCGGGGCCGCGCCGGGCCGTGCCGCCACCCTGGCCAGCCGGGACGAGGGCGGCACCTGGGTCGTGCGGGGGCAGAAGTACTACGCGACCGGCTCGGCCTTCGCCACGTGGACCGCCGCGACCGTGGGCATCGAGGGGGCGGACCTCGTCTCCCGCCGGAACTCCAAGCGGGCCGGGGGCGCGGTCCGCGAGCCGGACCGGGCCGTCGCCGTCGTGCGCGTGCGTCAGCCGCGCGTGGGCATCAAGGACGACTGGGACGGCTTCGGCCAGCGCCTGACCGCCACCGGGTCCGTGGTGCTCGACGACGCCGCGGCCGAGGAGCTGCTCGAGGTGCCGCGGCAGGACGGGCCCGTGCCCGTGCTCATGGAGGCGACCCTGCTGGCGCTGCAGGCCGGGATCGGCCGGGCGGCGCTCACGGAGGGCACGCAGCTGCTGCGGCAGCGGCGCCGCACCTTCAACACCGGCACGGCCGCGCTGCCCAAGGACGACCCCCAGCTCCTCGAGATCATGGGGCAGCTGGCCGGGCGGCAGGCCGCGGCCGAGCTGATGGTGCGCGAGATCGGGCGGCTGCTCGACGAGGGGCAGGACGGCGCCGACGGGGCCGGCCCGGCGGAGGCCGACGTCGTGGCGGCGTCCGCCGAGGCGATGGCGGCCGCGTACCGGGCCCAGGCCGTGGTGCCGGAGGCCGTCCTCGAGGTGTGCACCCGCATCTTCGACACGCTCGGCGCGTCGGCGACGTCGGCCACGCTGCGGCTCGACCGGCACTGGCGCAACGCCCGCACCCTCGCCACCCACGACCCGGCGGCGTTCAAGGTGCGCATGGCCGGCGACTGGCTCGTGAACGGCACCCCGCCGACCGCCTACACGTCGGCCGGCGAGGTCCCCGAGGGGGACTGACCCGACGACCGGGCGGCCGGACGTGCCGGGCTCAGGCCCAGCGGCGCAGGGCCCGGCGCTCCAGCAGGCCGAGCAGCCAGTCGGTGAGCTTGCCGAGCACGGCGAGCAGGATGATCGCCAGGATCAGGCGGTCCGTGCGTCCGTTGTTCTGCGAGTCGGTGAGCAGGAAGCCCAGGCCCATCGAGGAGGCGATCAGCTCCGCGGCCACCAGGAACAGCCAGGCCTGGGCCAGGGCCAGCCGCAGGCCGGAGAACACGGCCGGCACCACGGCGGGCAGCTGCACCGTCCGCAGCAGGGACAGCCCGTGGTAGCCGAAGGCCCGACCGGCCTCCACCAGGTGCGGGTCCACATGGCGCAGGGCGGCGTAGACGGTGGTGAACACCGGGAAGAACGCGCCGATCGCGATGAGGGTGACCTTGGACTCCTCGCCGATCTGCATCCACAGGATCAGCAGCGGCACCCAGGCCAGCGAGGGCACCGCGCGCAGCGCCCCGATCAGCGGGGCGAACAGCGCGTCCGCCCACCGGGACAGCCCGAGCGCGGACCCCACGGCCAGCCCGAGTGCGGCGCCGAGCAGGAAGCCCAGCAGCACGCGCTGGGTGGAGATCCCCACGTGCAGCCACAGGTCGCCCCGCTCCAGCAGGTTGACGCCGGCGCTCAGCACCGCGCCGGGGGAGGGCAGCTGCACCGCGGAGAGCAGCCCGGCGGCCGTCACCGCCCACCACAGCACCAGGAGGACAGCGGGCGCGGCCAGCCCCACCACCGCCCGGGCGCCGGGCCGGTCCAGCACCCGGGGCCGCTGCCGTCGGCGCGCCCCTGTGTCGCCGTCGTCGTGACCCGACCGCTCGCGCGCCTCGGGGCCCGTCGTCGCGGCGGGGGTGGTCAGGGCGGCGCTCATCGGATGGCCTCCTCGGCGAAACGGGTGTCCAGGATGCTCGCCAGCGCGGCGTCCACCTGGTGCTGGTAGTCGACGGACCCGGTGCCGACCAGGATCCGTCCGACCCCCGTCAGGGCGTCGAGCAGCTCCTGGCCCGGCACGGGGCTGACGTCCGCGTTGGTGCGTTCGAGGATCACGGTGCGGGCGACGTCGGGAGAGATCTTCGCGGCCTCGGCCAGGATCCCGACGGTCTCGTCCGGGTGCTCGAGCGCCCAGGCGCGGGCGCGTTCGTACGTGTCCAGGACGGTCTGGGCCGTCTCCGGGTCCGCCTCGAGGAAGGACTCCGTGGCGTTGAGGACGGAGAACGTGTTCAGGGCGAGGTCCCGGTACAGGAAGCGGGCGCCCTCGGCCTCGGCCTTGGCCATGATCGGGTCGAGCCCGGACCACGCGGCCACCGATCCGCCGGCGAGGGCGGCGCGGCCGTCGGCGTGCTGCAGGTTCTGGATCTCGACGTCGGCCGGGTCCACCCCGGCGGCCTCGAGCGCCTGCACGGCGAAGAAGTACGGGTCCGTCCCGCGCGTGGCGGCCACCGTGCGGCCCGCGAGCTGGGCGACGTCCGTGATGTCCGAGCCGGGCGGGACCATGAGCGCGGACCACTCCGGCCGCGAGGCGACGCCCACGATGCGCGTGGGCGCTCCGTTGGCCCGGTTCAGCAGCGCGGCCGAGCCGGCCGTCGACCCGATGTCCACGGAGTTCGAGCGCAGGAGCTCGTTGGCCTTGTTGGAGCCGGCGGAGAACACCCAGTTCACCCGGACGCCGCGGGGCGCGAGCGTCTCCTCCAGCCATCCCTGGTGGCGGATCACGAGGGAGAGCGGGTTGTAGGTGGCGTAGTCGATGCTCAGCGTGTCCGGACCGTTCACCGGCCCGGTCGTCGCCTCACCCTGCAGGACGCATCCGCTCAGGCCCAGGGGCAGGGACGCGGCCAGCAGGCCGAGCGCCGTGCGACGGGTCAGGCGTGCGGAGCCGGCGCCGCTCATCGGGCGTGGCTCTCGACGCCGAGGCCCTCGAGGAGCTCGGCGCGCAGCCGGGCCAGGCGGGCGTCCGCGCGGTCGCGGGGACGGGCCCCCGGCACGTCCACGATCCGCCCCACGGTCGCTCCGGGGCGGGCCCCGCCGTCGGGCGCGGGGACGTCACGGGCGAGCAGCAGCACGCGGTCGGCGAGCTGCAGGGCCTCCTCCACGTCATGGGTGATGAGCAGGACGGTGGTGCCGGTGGCGGCGTGCACGTCCAGCAGCAGGTCCTGCATCTTCAGGCGCGTCAGGGCGTCGAGGGCGCCGAAGGGCTCGTCGAGCAGCAGCACGCCGGGGCGGCGCGCCAGGGCGCGGGCGAGCGAGGCCCGCTGGGCCATGCCGCCGGAGACCTCCCGGGGGCGGTGCTCCGCGAAGGGCGCGAGGCCCACGAGCTCGAGCAGCTCCTGCACGCGGTCCCGGCCCGCGGCGCGGTCCAGCTCCCGGGGCAGGCCGAGTTCCACGTTGCGGCGCAGGGTGCGCCAGGGCAGCAGGCGCGGCTCCTGGAAGCCGACGGCGGTGCGCTCGTCGTAGGGTCGCACGGGCGAGCCGTCGATCAGCAGCTCTCCGTCGAAGTCCGGGTCCAGGCCGGCCACGGCGCGCAGCAGCGTGGACTTGCCGCAGCCGGAGGCGCCGATCACGGCGAGCACCTCGCCGGGCGCCACGGTCAGGTCCACGTCGCGCAGGACGACGCGTGGTCCGTCCGCGGTGGGGAACGTGCGCCCGACGCCGCGGAAGACGACGTCGAGGCTGTGGCGGTCCTCGTCCCGGACCGGGGTGGAGGCGGTGGCACGGGAAGGCGCGTGCACGCTCATGGAGGGCTCCCATCGTCGCTTCGTCGTCGGTGTCGGACGGATACGGATGCCAGTAGACCACCGCGGGCCCGGTCGGCCGCGCGGTCGCCCGGCCGCCGGCGCCGGAGGGTCACACGGGCGTCACACCGGGGGCGCCGCCGGTCCTGGCCCGGCCGGCCGTCACGGCCCGAGCCCAGCGCCGAGCCAGACGTTTCGGTCGTCTCTGCAGGGTGGAGGCAGCAGATTTCTCTGGCTCAGCGCTGGGGTGCCACTGGGCCGCAACAGGGCCGCCGCCCGCGGACGTGTCCTCCGTCATGGTCGGGGCATGTCACGAACCGGGCGCCGGACGCGTGGCCGGGCCCGGCGGGGCCGTCATGAACCCCTGGGCCGGACCGGCTTCCACCGCCGGCCGCGTCAGCGTTGCATGGTGCGGAACCGTCGCTCGCCCGGCCGCGCCCCTGCGACCGGGCGGCCCTGGAAAGGAGACCCATGAGCACCGCCGAGAACGCCGGGGCCGGAGCACCCACCCGCCCGGACGAGCACCGCGCGATCCTCTTCAACGCATTCGACATGAACTGCGTCGCCCACCAGTCCCCGGGTCTCTGGCGTCACCCCGACGACCACGCCCGGGACTACAACACCCTGGGCTACTGGACGCACCTGGCGCAGACGCTGGAGAAGGGCCTGTTCGACGGCCTGTTCATCGCCGACGTCCTCGGCCCGTACTCCGTGTACGGCGGCACCTCCGAGGCCGCCATCAGGACCGGCGCGCAGACCCCCGTGAACGACCCGTTCCTGCTCGTCTCCGCGATGGCCGCGGTCACCGAGCACCTCGGCTTCGGCGTCACCGCCGGCACCGCCTACGAGCACCCCTACCCGTTCGCCCGCCGCCTCGCCACGCTCGACCACCTCACGGGCGGCCGCGTGGGCTGGAACGTGGTCACCGGCTACCTGCCCTCCGCCGCCCAGAACATGGGCCAGGACGACCAGATGGAGCACGACGAGCGCTACGAGCACGCCGACGAGTACCTCGACGTCGTCTACAAGCTCCTCGAGGGCTCGTGGGAGGACGACGCCGTCGTCTACGACAAGGAGTCCGGCGTGTTCGCGGACCCGGCCAAGGTCCACGACATCGCCCACGAGGGCCGGTACTTCACCGTGCCCGGCCACGCCGTCACCGAGCCGTCCGTGCAGCGCACCCCCGTGATCTACCAGGCCGGCGCCTCGACGCGCGGCCGCGCCTTCGCCGGCAAGCACGCCGAGGCCGTGTTCATCAACTCCCCCACGAAGGAGCTGGCGGCCGCCACCGTGAAGAAGATCCGCCAGGCCCTGGTGGACGCCGGCCGTGACCCGTACGACGTGAAGATCTTCGCGATGCAGACGATCGTCACCGGGGCCACCGACGAGGACGCGCGGGCCAAGTACGACGACCTGGCGCAGTACGTGGACCCGCTGGGCGGCCTCGTGCTCATGTCCGGCTGGATGGGCATCGACCTGTCCCAGTACGACCTGGACGAGCCGATCGGGGACGTGAAGTCGAACGCCATCCAGTCCGCCGTGGAGACCTTCCAGAAGGCCTCCGGCACGGATGAGGAGTGGACCGTGCGCAAGCTCGCCGAATGGGTGGGCATCGGCGGCTTCGGCCCCGTGATCGTGGGCGGCGGCGAGTCCGCGGCCCGTCAGCTCGTCGAGTGGGCCGACGAGACCGACGTGGACGGCTTCAACCTCGCCTACCACATCACCCCGGGCGCCTTCGAGGACGTCGTGGAGTTCGTGGTGCCGGCGCTGCAGAAGCTCGGCCGCTACAAGACCGCGTACACGGACGGCACGCTGCGCCACAAGCTCTTCGGCCGCGGCGACCACCTGCCGCAGAACCACCACGGCGCATCCTTCGCCCTGCGCCGCCGGTAGGGTGACGCCAATGGCCGCGGCGCCCTGCCTCGGCCGGCAGCAGCCCCAGGAGGAGAACATGCAGCGCAGACGTGCCGTCCGCGCGGCCGGGCTCGGCGTCGTGGGCGCCCTGGCCTTGGCCGGGTGCGCATCCGAGCCGCAGTCGGCGGGGGAGGCCTGGCATCAGGCCCGCACCCAGTTGGACGAGGCCGAGACCGTCCGACTCGAGACCGCCTACACCACCGGCCGTCAGGGTCCGCACTCGGTCCGCTGGGACATCGCCGGCCGGCTCGACGGCGGCGACGCCGAGTCGAAGGGCGTCATGCAGGTCGGCCGGGACTCACACATCACCATGGAGTCCCGCCAGGTCGGCGAGGATGTGTTCGTCCGGGTCGACGTGGACGGCTCCGACGTCCCGGACGACGTCCAGGTGATGTACTCCGACCCGCAGTGGCGCCGTGTCCCGGCCGGTGAGGGGCAGGAGCCGCCCCTGAAGGCCCTCCTCGACCAGGTGGGCTTCCCCGCGGCGGACGCCCTCGACGGCGCCGAGGTGCGCGCCGAGGAGGTCGACTGGGACGACGGCACGGCCTACCGCTACGCCGTGCCCGAGGAGGTCGCCGACGCCGCAATGGTCGAGGGCGACGCCACCCGGGTGCACTCCTTCACGGTGGACGACGACGGCGAGCTGGTCGCGCTCACCGTCGACGACGGCCGGGCCACCCAGCAGTACGCCCTGAGCGACTGGAACCAGATCGAGCCGGCCGAGGCGCCGGAGGAGGTGGCCGAGTGAGGCAGCGCCAGACCCAGACCCGCCGCACCCGCCGCGGCCTGTCCCTCGCCGCCCTCGGGGCGGCCGCCCTGCTGCTGACCGGCTGCGCCTCGGGCGACGACGCCCCCGGCGCCTGGGACCGCGCCCGCACCCAGCTCGAGGAGGCCGACTCCGTCCGCATGGTCACCGAGCTGCGGTCCGAGGCCCCGAGCAACGGCCGCGCGGTCCCGGACGCGGTGGACATCTCCGGTCCCGTGGACGGCTCGTCCATGCGGTACGTGTCCGTGTACAAGGACGACGGTCTGATCACCCGGGACGAGTCCCGGATCGTGGACGGCACCGCGTACTCCCGGTTCACGGTGGAGCGCGTCGGCGCGAGCGGTGAGGACCATCCCGCCTATGCGGAGCGCTGGACCGCCACCCCGTACGAGGGCGATCCCAGCGCCACCGGCATGGGCGCGATGGTGAGCTCCCTGCTGGGCTCCCTGCCGGAGTCGGGCGGCCTGGACGACGTCGAGGCGGACGCGGACGGCATCCGCCGCAGCGGTCAGGATGCGATCCGCTACGTGCTGGACGAGCCCGTCTCGGGCCCGCAGGAGGGCGTGGAGCTGACCGCGTTCACGGTGTCCAAGGAGGACGGCCGCCTGCTCACCGTGGAGACCGAGTCCGCCGGCACGAAGGCCGTGGTGACCCTCTCCGAGATGGGCGGGGTGGATCCGGTGCAGGCCCCGCCGGCCGACGAGGTCCTGAAGCAGGACGGCTGACCCGGCCCACGGCGGCGGCGGCCCGCCTCCCCTCGGGGAGGCGGGCCGCCGTGTCTGCGCGGGTCAGCGCGTCAGCGGACCCTCGTCACCCAGCGGGGTGGACGGGTCCGAGATGGTGTCCGGCTCGGCACCGTGGCGGGCCGCCGAGGTGATGTTGTCGTTGTTGGACTCGGTCACGCGATCTTCGCGGACGTCGTTCTTCTTGTCGTTGCCCTGCATGGCATCCTCCACCTTCGTCGTGGCCTTCTGCACCGGATCGGACTTCTTCACCTCAGCGAACTTCTGCTGGGCGGTCTCCTGGACCTGGCCGACCTTCTCCTGGGTCTTGGGGTCGTTCCAGAGCTTCTGGGCGTTCTGGGTCATCTTCTCGAGGTTCTTGCGGCCCTCGGCGGAGCCGAGCAGGTAGCCGAGTGCGGCGCCGAGGCCCAGGGTGATGAGGCGCATGGGTGGTCTCCTTCATGTGTCGGGACCGCGCCGACCCTCTTGGACGGGCCGGGCGGCGCGCTGGCGCGCTGTCCTGGGATCACTCTGGTCATCGGAGCCCGCCGCGTCAACGACTGAGGCGCACGGCCGTGCGAGGGTCGGCGGCGTTCGTCCCCGCCGTCCCGCCCCACGACGACGGCCGCCCACCCCGGAGGTGAGCGGCCGTCGTCGTGCCGGGGCCCGTGGGCCCACGGGGTCAGCCGAAGTGCTTCGGCAGGGTGGCCTCCCAGGCCTCGCGCAGCTCCGCGATCGGCAGGGTGAAGGCGTCCTGGACCTCGAGGGCCGCGGAGTCGGCGTCCACCACGCCGATGCGCACGGCCGCGTAGCCGCGGGCCGTGGTCATGTCCGTGAACCGGACCTCCTCGGTGCGGGGCACGGCCACGACGGCGCGCGCCTGCGTCTCGGAGAACAGTGCGGTGAACAGGTCCACGCCGGCGCGGCGCAGCACCTCGTCCAGCACCACGCGGGCGCCCACGCCGAAGCGCAGCACCATCTCGGACAGGGTGGCCGCGAGGCCGCCGCCGGAGACGTCGTGGGCGGCGTCGATCATGCCGTCCCGGGACATGTTGACCAGCAGCTCGCCGAGCAGGCGCTCCTTCTTCAGGTCGACCTTCGGGGGCAGGCCGCCGAGGTGGCCGCGCAGGCGCGCGAACTCGGAGCCGTCCAGCTCGTCCGCGGTCTCGCCCAGCAGGTAGATCGCCTGGCCGTCCGCGTCCGGGGCGAAGCCGGACGGGGTGCGGCGCAGGACGTCGTCGAGCTGGCCGAGCACCGCCACCGTGGGGGTGGGGTGGATCGGGGTGCTGCCCGTCTGGTTGTACAGGGACACGTTGCCGCCGGTCACCGGGATGCCGAGGGTCTGGCAGCCGTCCGCCAGGCCGCGCACGGCCTCCGCGAACTGCCACATCACGTCCGGGTCCTCGGGGGAGCCGAAGTTCAGGCAGTCGGAGACGGCCAGGGGCACGGCCCCGGCGGTGGTGACGTTGCGGTACGCCTCGGCCAGGGAGGCCTGCGCGCCCGTGTACGGGTCCAGGTAGGTGAACCGGTCGTTGCAGTCCGTGGCCAGGGCCACGCCTATGCCGGTCTCCTCGTCCACGCGCACCACACCCGCGTCGTCCGGGGCCGCCAGGGCGGTGTTGCCGCGGACGTAGCGGTCGTACTGGCGGGTGATCCAAGAGGTGTCCGCCAGGTTCGGGGAGCTCATCAGCTCCACGACGGCGGCGCGCAGCTCCTCGCCCGTGGCGGGCAGGTCCTGACCGGCCTCGGAGGAGCGGAACGTGTCCGCCTGGAGCTCGTCCTGCCAGGCCGGACGCGCGTACGGGCGCTCGTAGACCGGGCCGTCGTGGGCCACGGTGCGCGGGTCCACGTCGACGATGACCTCGCCGTCCCAGGTGATGATCAGGCGGCCGTCGCCGGTGACCTCGCCCAGCCAGGAGTACTCGACGTCCCACTTTGCCATGACGGCCTCGAACGCGGCGACGTTCTCCGGCGTCACCACGGCCATCATGCGCTCCTGCGACTCGGACATGAGGATCTCGCCCGGGGTCAGCGTGGAGTCGCGCAGCAGCACGTCGGTCAGCTCCACGCGCATGCCGCCCTCGCCGTTGGAGGCGAGCTCGGAGGTGGCGCAGGAGATGCCGGCGGCGCCGAGGTCCTGGATGCCCTCGACGAGGGAGTCGCGGAACAGCTCGAGGCAGCACTCGATGAGCACCTTCTCGGAGAAGGGGTCGCCGACCTGCACCGAGGGGCGCTTGGCGGGCTTGCCGTCGCCGTCGAAGGACTCGGAGGCCAGCACGGAGGCGCCGCCGATCCCGTCACCGCCGGTGCGGGCGCCGAACAGAACTACCTTGTTGCCCACGCCGGAGGCGTTGGCCAGACGCAGGTCCTCGTGCTTGAGCACGCCCACGGCGAGGGCGTTGACGAGCGGGTTGCCCTGGTAGATCGGGTCGAAGCGGGTCTCGCCGCCGATGTTCGGCAGGCCCAGGGAGTTGCCGTAGCCGCCGATGCCGGCCACCACGCCGTGGAACACGCGGGCGGTGTCCGGGTGGTCGATCGCGCCGAAGCGCAGCGGGTCCATCACGGCCACCGGGCGGGCACCCATGGAGATGATGTCGCGCACGATGCCGCCGATGCCCGTGGCCGCGCCCTGGTAGGGCTCCACGTAGGAGGGCGAGTTGTGGGACTCGACCTTGAACGTCACGGCCCAGCCGTCACCGAGGTCGGTCACGCCGGCGTTCTCGCCGATGCCCACCATCATGTGCTGCTTCATCTCGTCGGTGAGCTTCTCGCCGAACTGGCGCAGGTGCACCTTAGAGGACTTGTACGAGCAGTGCTCGGACCACATGACCGAGTACATGGCCAGCTCGGCCGCGGTGGGGCGGCGGCCGAGGATCTTCTTGATCTCGGCGTACTCGTTCTCCTTCAGGCCCAGCTCGGCCCAGGGCTGCTCGACGTCCGGCGTCGCCTGGGCGTCCGCGACCGTCTCGATGTTGAACTGCTGGCTCATGCATGGCCTCCACGGCTGGCGAGGGTGGTCAGGACGGAGGTGAAGAAGCCGAGGCCGTCCACGCCGGAGCGGGGGCCGGCGGCGGTGTCCGGGCCGAAGCCCGTCTCCACGGCGTGCTCCGGGTGCGGCATCAGACCGACGACGTTGCCGGCCGGGTTCGCGATGCCCGCGATGTCCCGGCGCGAGCCGTTCGGGTTCCAGCCCTGATAGCGGAACACCACGCGGCCCTCGGCCTCGAGGGCGTCGAGGGTCGTCTCGTCCGCCACGTACTGGCCGTCCTGGTTCTTCAGGGGCACGGTGATGGTCTGGCCCTGCTCGAAGTCGCGGGTCCACACGGTGTCCGTGCTCTCCACGACCAGCTCCTGGTCGCGGCAGATGAAGTGCAGGTGGTCGTTCTTGATCATCGAGCCCGGCAGCAGGTGTGACTCGGTGAGGATCTGGAAGCCGTTGCAGATGCCGAGCACCGGCAGGCCGTCCGCCTCGCCCTCGGGGCCGCCGGCCGCCGTCGCCACCGCGTCCATCATGGGGGCGAAGCGCGCGATCGCGCCGGCGCGCAGGTAGTCGCCGTAGGAGAAGCCGCCCGGGATCACGACGGCGTCCACGCCGGCGAGCGTCCGCTGCGGGTCCGCGTCGGCGTGCCACAGGGAGACGGGCTCGGCGCCGGCGAGGCGGACGGCGCGCAGCGCGTCCACGTCGTCCAGGGTGCCGGGGAAGGTGATGACGCCGATGCGCGCGCCGCTGAGCGGCGTCGTCGGCGTCGAGTAGTCGCCGATGAGGGGGAGCTCGGTCATCGGGCGCCCTCGGCCTCGTCCAGGACGGCCACGTTCACGACGTCCTCGATGACGGGGTTGGACAGCATCTCCTCGGCGGCCGTGCGGGCCTGAGCGAGGATCTCGTCGGTGACCTTGCCCTCCACGGTGAGCTCGAAGCGCTTGCCCTGGCGGACCTGGCTGAACTCGGTGAAGCCGAGGCGGGGCAGGGCCCCGTTGATCGCCTTGCCCTGCGGATCGAGGATCTCGGGCTTGGGCATGACGTCGACGACGATGATGGGCATGAACACGCTCCTGGGTGCGGGACGATGCCGCGGAGCAGGACGGTGTAGATGCCGTCTCACGCCCGGCCCTGGGCGCTCCGCGTGCTTGCCCGCCCAGTCTACTCGGCCGCCCGGACGCGGGATCGTGGGTGTGATGGGGGCGGCACGCGGCAGCCGGCCCGGCGTAGCCTGGCGGCATGAGACCTCAGCAGACCCGTATGTCCCCGCTCGGCCGACGCCGGCCGATCAGCCCGCTCGGCCCCGCGCTGCTCGCCGCGGCGGCCGGCGTCGTGCTGACGGGAGTGCGCCGCATCAAGGCCCGCTCCGCCCGGCGTCGCGCGACCGGACGCCCGCGCCGGTGACCCGCCCCGAGCCCTGCCCCTGCGGGTCCGGAGCCGGGCTCGCGGCGTGCTGCGGTCGCCTGCACGCGCGTTTCGCCCGGGACGGCGCCCTGACCGCGCCCACCGCCGAGGCGCTCATGCGCTCCCGGTACACGGCGTTCGCGCGGCTGGGCGAGGCCGGGCCGGCAGAGGCGCGGGCGATGGCCGACTATCTCGCCGCGACCTGGGTTCCCGAGCACCGGCCCACCGCGGCCGAGCTGCTGCCGACCGAGGGGGAACAGGCGCCGCGGTTCACCCGCCTGGCGGTGCTGGACGTGCGGGACGGCGGGCCGTTCCAGGACGCCGGGACCGTGGAGTTCGTGGCCGTCGGCACGGGGGCCGAGGGGCGGTTCCGACTCCATGAGGTCAGCCGGTTCCGCCGTGAGGACGGGATCTGGCGCTACGTGGACGGCGACGTGCGCTGAGGCCGGAGCGGCGCGTCGGACGGCGGCCGGCGGTGCCGCGTCAGAAGGCGGAGAAGATCCCGGCGCCCACGCTGAGGACCAGGCCCAGGATGGCGATCCACGCCACCAGGGTGACGATCGGGCGGGGGCGACGCGGGGCGTCGTCGTGCCAGTCCACGCCCTCCAGCTCCGGAGGGGTGCGCAGCTCTCGATCCATGGCCCCAGCCTCTCATGCCCCACGCCGCCCCGGGCCCAACGCGGGTTGACTTGTCACGGGTGCTGGGCGCCTGGACCCGCGACAACTCAACCCGCGTTGCCGTCCGGGGTGAACAGGTCCTCGATCCGCCGCCCGAACACGGCCGCGAGGCGGAAGGCGAGCGGGAGCGAGGGGTCGTAGCGGCCCTTCTCGAGGGAGATGACGGTCTGCCGGGAGACGCCGAGCTCGTCGGCGAGCCGCTGCTGCGACCAGCCGAGGCGGGCACGCTCGTCGGGGATGGTGTTCTCCACGGCTCAGCCCCGGCGCTTCTGGAGCGCGTAGCGGACGGCCACCGAGGCGCCCGCGAAGAGGAGCAGCCCGGCGCCCACGAGGGGGAGGCTGGGCTGCCACCCCGCCAGGGCGACGACGAACGTGCCCAGGCCCAGCACCACGAGCAGGTCGCCGAACGCGCCGGACTGCGCCTTCTCGAGCCACCGGCCTTCGATGGTCTCCTCGGTGTCCCGGACGGCGCCGCGCAGGGTGGTGCGGTCCACGAGGAACAGCCAGGCGAGGGCTGCGCCGACCGGGAGCGCCGACGCCGCCATGACCGCGCCCGTGACCGCCGGGAAGCGGGGACCGGCGTCGCCCTGGCTCGAGGCCAGACCGTAGGACGCGGCCCCGATCAGCAGGGCGATGACGACGCCGGCCACGAGGCTGACGAGGATCAGTCGCCCGGACCCGCCGCCCAGACGGGCGGAGCGGCCCCAGCGGGGGCGGCGGTCGCGGGCGAGGTCGGTGGTGGTGTGCGGCGTGGTGGCCATGGCGGTCCCTCCGGGGCGGGGCCGGGGTTTGTCCCCGTCGTGTGAAGCAAGCTTGACAGTAAAGAGAGTTTGACGTCAAGTCTGCTTGACGGTGGCCCGACAGGGCGGCGGCGGAGCTGGGCCTCGCCATGGACGCCTCCACCGCCGCCCACGATGCTGGCCGCATGGCCTTCGAGGTGCACCCGCTCACCGCCGACCGCTTCGACGACTTCGCGCACGTCGTCAACCCGAACCGCCGCGCCACGCACTGCTGGTGCCTGTCCCCCCGGCTCTCAGCGCCGCAGAGGCACGCGCCCGGCGACCCCCGCGAGGACACCATGCGGGCGCTCGCTGCGGGGGAGCCTGCGCCCGGCGTCGTCGGTACTCGGACGGCGAGCCCGTCGCGTGGTGCAGCATCAGCCCGCGCAGCGCGATCCCGCGGCTCGTGATGCGACACATCCGCGGGTGACCCGGCCCTCCGCCGTCCGTCCGCCCGTCCGGCCAACGCGGGTTGACTTGTCGCGGGTCTGGGCGGTGAATACCCGTGACAAGTCAACCCGCCTTGCCCGGGGTGCCGCGCCCTTGGCTCGCGTGGAGTCGTCCCCGCCCGCCCCGGCCCGTTCCTGAGGAGCCGCCATGTCCCTCCGTCTCTCTCACACCACGTGGGACGCGCTGGACCCCCACGCCATCGCCGAGTTCTGGCGCGCGCTGCTCGGCTGGGAGGTCGACGAGCCTCACCTCTACCGCCCGGGGTCGGACGAGTGCTCACTCGTCGGCCCTGACGGGCAGGTCGTCCTCTTCTTCCGCGTCCCGGACGCCAAGCGCGTGAAGAACCGCGCCCACATGGACCTGCGCGCGGCCGCCGGCTCGACGCGCGACGCCGAGATCGAGCGGGCGCTCGCCCTCGGCGCCGCGATGGTCGACGACCGCCGCGTCGACCTCGGCTGGGCCGTCCTCGCCGACCCCGAGGGCAACGAGTTCTGCATCCTCGACGGCTGAGCCGACCCCACGACGGCCCGGCGTCTCCGCGGGGGAGTCGCCGGGCCGTCGGGGCGGACCGGGTACCGGGTGCCCGGGCCGTCCGCGGCGGCGGTGGTGTGGCGGGAGTGGTTCGTGGTCATGGGGCCCTCCTGTGGTCGATGCCCTGGGCCGGTGGCCCGGCCCGCCTCGGAGGCTCTGTGGGGGCCGTCCGACCGGACGTTGTGAAGCAAGCTTGACAGTCAAGTGACCTTGTCGTCAAGGGAGCTTGACGCCGGGGCCCGCGCGAACTCCTCCCACGTCGTGGGCGGGGTCAGCCCGAGCCAGGCAGGCTCGAGACGGAACCCGAGGGCCGCGTTCATCCGCAGGGACGCCGCGTTGGACTCGGCGCCGCCGGTTCCCCACTCGCGCCCACCGCGGGCATGGGTCGCCAGGACAGTCGCCGCCTTGACGGCCTTCGCCACGCCACGGTTCTCGTGCTCGGACGCGACCGCGGTGCGGTCGACCTCCCACCGGTCAGGGGAGCGGAACGTCAGGGTGAATCCGATGAGCACGCCTCCCTGGAAGGCCCCCACGGCGAGCCCCTCTGGGGTGGACAGTCGGGCCTCGAGGTCGTCCGGCAGCGGCTCGTGACGGGAGCCGTCGGTGTGCGGGAATCGGGGAGCCGCTTCCTCGTCGAGGGCGCGCAGGGCAGGCAGGTCGACGGCGGTCAGTCTCCGGACCTCGATTCCCCGCGCTTCGGCCACCGCGACGTGGCCACGGTAGGGCGCCAGGTCGGCGTCGTCGTCGAGGTGGAGGCGCGCGCCCCAGGAGCGGGAGCGCACGCTCCACCCGGCGTCGAGCAGCGCGGCGGCCTCGGCCGAGTCTTCGCGGTGCACGCGGGCGTCCGCCCGTGGGTCGGTCACGGGGGTGAGCATTGAGCACGGGATGTGCCCGGAGACGGCCTCGTCCGGATAGATGTGCGGGAACTCGGCCGAGTGGGGATCGGAGGGGTCTCCCGGCTCGCGCCGCACCCGCAGGCCGGCCCCCGCCAGTTCGTCCTCGTCCAGGCCGACGACGAACGCGTCGGGCCGGTCTGGGTAGATCGCCGCGCCGACCATTCCCACCTGGGCGGCGTCGTCGGAGGCGTGGAGGAAGCCGACGTCGTCGATCGAGGCGCCGCGCGTCGACGCCGTGTAGCGGCCGGTGCGACGCGCGGCGGCCCAGTCCTCCGGGAGGGTGATGTGCAGGATCATGGCGCGAGGCTATCGGCCTCGGCGTCGACGCCACCCCTCCGGCTGCCCATCGCGGGTTGAGTTATCGGGGGTGCGCGGCGGCGGCACCCGCGACAACTCAACCAGCGTTGCAGGGCCGCCCCGGGGCGTGACGACGGCCCGGCGTCTCCGCGGGGGAGTCGCCGGGCCGTCGGGGGCGAGCCGGGTGCCGGGGTGCCCGGGCCGTCAGTCCTCCAGGAAGGCCTCGACGTCCGGGGTCACCGCGCGGGAGTCGATCAGCTGACGCTCAATCGCGTCGTGGGTGATCCGGTTGGCCTCGCGCACGGCGTCGGTGCGCATCGAGATCTTGATGTCGCCCTTGTGCGTCGGGGTCCCGGCCACCTGGACCGGCTGGGTCTCGAGCGGCAGCGGGACGGCGTCGCACAGCGACTTCTCGGCCGGCTGGGCGCCGGTCAGGAAGTAGTCACGGATGGGCGCGTCCACGCACTCGGTGCGGTACGGGAACAGGCCGTGGGTGCCCTCGTTGTCCACGGAGATCAGGGACGTGTTGCGCAGCACGCCGGCGGCGCGGTGGCCGCCCTCGTACGGGGTCGCCGCGTCCAGCTCGGACTGCACGATCACGGTGTTCGGGGCGCCCTTGCCACCGGGCTGGGCGGGCATGGAGGTCTGGGCGGGCCAGTACATGCACTCCGACGGGCCCATCAGCACACCGATCCACGGGGCCTTGCGGCCGAGGTCGTCCACCCACGAGGTCCAGTATCCCTGCGAGGTGTTCCACTGGCCGTCCTGGCAGCGGATCGCCGAGAACGCGCCCTCGAAGGTGACGGCGTCACCGGCCTGGGTGGCGGCGACGAGCTGCTCGCGCTCGCCCACGGTCTCCAGGCCGCGGGCGGCGAAGCGGTCGAAGGAGTCGCGCTCCTCGGCCGGCAGCGACGCACGGGCCTCGGCCAGGATGCGCTCGATCTGGGTGCGCTGCCCCGCGGGGTCCGTGGCCGCGGCCTCGGACTCCATGATGCGGATGTAGGCGGCGATGACGGACCCGGCGTCGAGGTACTGGGACGTGTCGTACAGGGCCGGCAGCAGGAACGAGCCGGCGACGATCATGCCGAGCTGGGTGCGGGTGCCGCCCACGTCCTCCCAGCGCTCCCGGATCTGCATCGGGTCGTCCCCGAGGTCGAAGATCTCGTCGTGCCGGGCCACGTAGGGGAGCATCGCGTCCTGGAACTGGCGGTCGCGGGAGCGCGGCTGCAGGTCCCAGGTGGTCTGGAGCCCGTCGCGGGAGATGTCGACGGCGGAGTCCAGCAGGAACCGGTGCGCGTGCTGGGGGAAGACGCGCTGGTACCAGCTGCCCAGCCACGTGCCGTACGAGTAGCCGATGTAGGAGGTCTTCTCCTCGCCCAGGACGGCGCGGATGAAGTCCATGTCGTACACGGTCTGCTCCGTGGTGATGTACGGGGTGAGCTCGTTCTCCAGGCACGCGTCGACCTGGGCCTTCGTGTCCTGCCACACGTCGTGCTCGGGGTTCGGCGTGTAGGTGCACTCCAGGGCGGTGGACTGGCCCACGCCGCGGGGGTCGAAGCCGATGAAGTCGTACTGCTCGGCGAGCTCCGGGGCGCGCTCGGCCATGGCGGGCCCCCAGGGCAGGCCGGAGCCGCCCGGGCCGCCGGGGTTGACCAGCGCGATGCCCTGGCGCTCCGGGTTGCCCTTCGAGGTCTCGGTCTTGGCCACGCGCAGGGTGATGGTGTGGCCGTCCTCGGGGTTCTTCCAGTCGCGGGGCACCGTGACGTCGGCGCACGCGGTGCCGGGGATCGCGCTGAACCGGGCGTTGAGGCTCTCGCTGCCGAAGTCGCAGGCCTCCCAGTCCAGCGTCTGGCCCACGAGGTGCGGCGCGAGCGCGGCGGCGTCGTTGACCTTGTTGCCCCGCGTGGCGGAGAGGTCGTTGGAGCGGGCCTGACCCTGCGATGCGGACCCGTTGCCGTTGCCGTTGCCGTTGCCGTTGCCGGGCGCGGAGAGCGCGGGGGCGGCGGCCGTGACGGCGAGCGAGACGGCCGCGACGGCGGCGGCGAGCGTGGTGCGGCGGCGAGCTGGAACGGTTCTGGTCACGTCAGGTCCTCGAGTCGTTCGGTGCGGAGAGGGCCGGGGCGGTCACCGGATGACGCGAGTGATGCGCCTCACAGCCTGTAGAGCGGCCATCCTAATCATGGACGTGCGCTGGAAGTCCACTCGGCGTCCGGCCCGGTCCCGGGGGCCGCCCCCGCGGCTGCGTTCAGCACCGCCAGCAGCCGCGCCCGCAGCGCCTGGCCCCGTTCGGCGAACTCGCGCTGGCGCCGCGCGTACTCGGCACGCCCGGCCGGCTCCTCGATCCGCACGGCCGCGTAGCCGCCGCGCCCGTCGGAGAGGTCGTCCACCCCGGTCAGGTCGTACGGCGAGGCCTCCATGTCCAGCCTGCGGATGTCCCACGCGAGGTCGAAGCAGTCCGCGAGCAGGTCCGAGTCGACCACCGGCACCAGCTTGTACGCCCACTTGTACAGGTCCATCCCCGCGTGCAGGCAGCCGGGCTGCTCCATCTCCCGCATCCCGGCGCGCGTGGGCAGGACGCCGTCGTCGCCCTCGTTGCGGTCGCGGGCCTCGGGCGCGAAGAACCGGAACGCGTCGAAGTGCGTGCACCGGATCCGCGAGCCCTCCACCACCGCGTCCGTCCCCTCGGCCCCGAGCCGCAGCGGCAGCTGGGAGTGCCGCACCCCGTGCACGTCCGAGCGGTACGCCATCGCCCACTCGTGCAGCCCGAAGCAGCCCAGGCGCGGCGCCCGCTCCGCCGTGCGCGCGAGCAGGTCCCGCGTGAACGCCACCCCCGACGCGCGGTCGGCCAGCACCGCCGCCACGTCCACCAGCCAGCCGCCCACCGCGCGGCCGTCGACGACGGCGCCCGCCACCTCACCGGCCTCGACGCGCCGGTAGTGCTTCCACTCGCCCCGTGGGGTCGCGCCCAGCTCGGCCGCCTCGGCGCGGGCCGCGGCGCCGTCGTCGTCCGCGAGGAGGACCCCCGGCCCGGGGTGCTAGCGCTGCAGCGCGGCGGGGGAGTGCGTGTAGTAGCCGAAGAGGAAGTCCTGCACCGGGTGCTTCTCGCCCCGCATCCGCAGGGCCACCAGCGGGTCCGTGCGTCGGGCGATGCGCTCGCGGTGCGCCCGCGCGTGGGCCCGCCACACGTCGGCGGGCAGGGCGACGACGGCGGTCGGCGGGGGCGCGGGGGCGGTGCGTGGCTCGGGCATGGCCCCACCATCCTCCCCCGTGGTGCCCCTCATGAGCGAGCGGGCCCGGGGCGCCGACGCGGGGAGCGCGCTCCGGCGGCCGTTATTCGACGGCCCTGGACGTTGCCTGGCAAAGATCTGGTCAAACGCCCTACCGGACGGTAGATTGCACGTGTCTTGCTGTGGCGCCCATCACATGCGGCGCCGCTCTCCCCGTCCCCCGGCGCCATCCCCGCCGTCGTGCCACGGGCGAGAGCTGGGCGGACCTTGATGAGAAAGGCGGAGGCAATGCCTCAGAACCCCACCCCTGCCCGGCGCCGTCGGGCCCTGGCCGCGGCCGTCGCCGGCGCGAGCCTCGTGGCCGCTCCCGCGCTCGCGGTGTCGGCCACCGCCGTCGAACTGCCCGACGGCAGCACCGTCTCCAGCCCGCAGGGCGAGGTGCAGGTCCAGCAGCAGTTCGAGGACGCCCGCTACTTCGTGGTCCTGAAGGACCAGCCGTCGGTGACCGCCCCCGAGGCCGGCGCCGTTCCGGGCGCCGCCCCGAAGGCGAAGTTCGACCCCTCGCACCCACGCGTGAAGAACTACGAGGCCAAGCTCCAGCGCCAGCAGGCGAAGGTCGCGAAGGCCCACGGCGCCAAGGCCGAGATATCCTTCCAGCGCGCCGTGAACGCGTTCGTCGCCGAGCTGACCGCCGAGGAGGCCCAGGCGATCGCGAAGGACCCGGCCGTGCTCGGCGTCGCACCGGACGAGCAGGTGGCCCCGGACTACAGCTCCACCGAATTCCTCGGCCTGCCCGGCAAGAAGGGCACCTGGAAGTCCGTGTACGGCAAGGCCGAGAACGCGGGCAAGGGCGTGGTGGTCGGCGTCATCGACTCCGGCATCCACCCGGACAACCCGTTCATCGACGGTCAGCCCGTCCAGCCGCTCAAGGGCAAGGCCAAGGTCGGCGTGCCGTATCGCACCGCGGACGGCCAGATCGCCGTGCTCAAGGCGGACGGCACCACCGCCACGGCCGACTGCGAGACCGGCCCGGACTTCCCGGCGTCGTCGTGCGACTCCAAGCTGATCGGCGCCTACGCCTTCTCCGACGACTTCGAGCGCTTCGTCCCGGTGGACGAGCGGGCCCCGGAGGAGCGCATCTCCCCGCTGGGCGTGTTCTCCCACGGCACCCACGTGGCCACCACCATCCTCGGCAACACCGGGGTGGAGCAGACCATCGACGGCGACTCCTTCGGCGAGGGCGCGGGCGTGGCCCCGGCCGCCCACCTGATCTCCTACAAGATCTGCTGGGAGGACACCGATCCGGACACCGGCGGCTGCTACACCTCCGCCTCCGTGGCCGCCGTCGAGCAGGCCATCGAGAACAACGTGGACGTGCTGAACTACTCGATCTCCGGCTCCAACACCTCGATCGTGGACCCGGTGGCCATGGCCTTCAAGTCCGCCGCCGAGGCCGGCATCTTCGTGGCCGCCTCCGGCGGCAACTCCGGCCCCGGCCCGAACACCGTGAACCACGGCTCCCCGTGGCTGACCACCGTGGCCGCGGAGACGTTCTCCAACGAGCTCACCGCCACCGTGCAGTTCTCCGACGGCACGCAGCTCCGCGGCGCCTCCTCGGCCCGCACCGGCGTGGGCCCGGCCGAGGTCATCCACGCGTCCGAGGTCGCCGCCGGCGACGCCGAGGCCGCGCGTCTCTGCCTGCCCGGCGGGCTCACCGAGGAGGCCGCCGGCAAGATCGTGCTCTGCGAGCGCGGCGTGAACGCCCGCACCGAGAAGTCGCAGGTGGTGGAGGAGGCCGGCGGCGTCGGCATGATCCTCGTGAACACCCCGTCCGGCTCGCTCGACGCGGACATCCACGCGGTGCCGACCGTGCACATGAACGACAACGGCGTGATCGAGAAGGTGAAGTCCTCCGACCTCACCGCCACGATCGTCCCGGGCGACACCACCGGCCTGCCGGAGGACCCGCTGCCCCAGATCGCCGGCTTCTCCTCCCGCGGCCCGGCCAACGCCGTGAACCAGGAGCTCCTGAAGCCCGACCTCGCCGCCCCCGGTGTGAACGTGATCGCCGGCGTCTCCCCGCTGGACCCCGACTACCACGGCAACACGTTCGGCCTGATGTCCGGCACGTCCATGGCCTCGCCGAACCTGGCCGGCATGGCCACGCTGCTGATCGGCAAGTACCCGGCCTGGTCCCCGATGGCCGTGAAGTCCGCCCTCATGACCACCGCCGGCGACGTGTACAACGCCGACGGCACCGTGAACACGGACAACTTCGCCACGGGCGCCGGCTCCGCCGATCCGGCCGCCGCCGCCCGCCCGGGCCTGGTCTACGAGTCCGGCAAGGAGCAGTGGGACGCGCTGCTGCGCGGCGACATCGCCGGCCGTGACGTGAACGTCCCGTCCCTGGCGATCCCCGACGTCGTCGGCTCGGCCACCGTGACCCGCACCGTGACTGCCCGGGAGAACGGCCGCTGGCAGTTCTCCGCGAACGTGCCCGGCTTCGAGGTGACCGCCTCCCCGGCCGTGCTGGACCTGAAGGCCGGCCAGTCCGCCGACGTCGAGCTGACCGTCACCCGCACCGACGCCGCGGTGAACACCTGGACCCACGGCTCCATGTCCTGGACCACCGCCAAGGGCAAGCCCGTCCCGGAGGTGACCTCCCCGGTCACCGTGAAGGCGAAGTCCGCGACCGTCACCTCCGCCGTCGAGGGCTCCGGCGCCACCGGCTCCGCCGACGTGGAGATCACCCCCGGCGTGACCGGTGAGCTGACCCCGCAGGTCCTGGGCCTGGGCAAGGTGGACTCCACCGTGGCCGCCGCCACCGCGAGCAACTCGCTCGTGTCCAGCGCACTGGCCGTGTCCACGGTGACCGTGGAGGAGGGCACCCAGTCCCTGGTGGCCTCGATCAACGCGGGGGCTGCCGGCGCCGACTGGGACCTGTACGTGATCACCCCCGAGGGCAAGCAGCTCTCCCGGGCGACTGCGGACGAGTCCGAGACGCTGACGATCGCGAACCCCACCCCGGGCGCCTACACCGTGGTCGGCCACCTGTACGCGGCCAACGGCGGCAAGGACACCGGCACCCTCGAGACGCTCAAGCTGCGCGAGGACGCGGGCAACCTGACCGTCTCCCCGAACCCGGTCCCCGTGACCTCGGGCAAGGCCACCGAGGCGACCCTCTCCTGGTCCGGCCTGACCTCGGGCACCTGGAAGGGCCTCGTCACCTGGGACGCGGGCATCACGACCGACGTGACCGTCCAGGTCCCGTGACCGCCGACCCCCTCCGTCCTCGCTGACGGAACGGGAGGGACCCCGCACGACGCCGGCCCCGCACCTTCACGCTGAAGGTGCGGGGCCGGCGTCGTGGTGGGTGGGGGAGGGGCGGGTGCGGCGTCAGCGGCCGGTGCCGCCGTAGACCGTGGCCTCCTCCTCGGCGTCGAGGCCGAAGGCGGCGTGCACGGCGCGGACGGCGTCGTCGAGCTTGCTCTCGGCGGTGACCACGGAGATGCGGATCTCCGAGGTGGAGATGAGGTCCACGTTCACGCCGGCGTCGGCGAGGGCCTTGAAGAAGGTGGCGGAGACGCCCGGGTTGGAGCGCATGCCCGCGCCGATCAGCGAGAGCTTGCCGATCTCCGGGTCCGAGACGATGTCCTGGAAGCCGATCCGGTCCTGGGCGGCGCGCAGGGCGGCCATGGCGTCCTTGCCCTCCACGATCGGCAGGGTGAAGGAGATGTCCGTGCGACCCGAGCCCTCGCGGGAGATGTTCTGCACGATCATGTCGATGTTCACGTTGGACACGGCGATCACGCGGAAGATCTCGGCGGCCTTGCCGGGCACGTCGGGGACGCCGACGATCGTGACCTTGCCCTCGGAGCGGTCGTGGGCGACGCCGGAGACGATGGGCTGTTCCATGGGAGCGCCTTCCTGAAGGGTGATGGTGTCGTTCGGGTCGGGCATGATCCAGGTGCCCTCATGGTCGGAGAAGGAGGAGCGCACGTGCAGCGGCACGCCGAAGCGGCGCGCGTACTCCACGGAGCGCAGGTGCAGCACCTTGGATCCGGAGGCCGCCATCTCGAGGGTCTCCTCGGAGGAGAGCTCGGTGAGCTTGCGGGCGGTCGGTACGACGCGCGGGTCCGCCGAGTAGACGCCGTCCACGTCCGTGTAGATCTCGCACACGTCCGCGCCGAGCGCGGCGGCGAGGGCGACGGCCGTGGTGTCCGAGCCGCCGCGGCCCATGGTGGTGATGTCCTTGGACTCGGGGCTCATGCCCTGGAACCCGGCCACGATGGCCACGCGGCCGGCGTCGAGGGCCTCCTGCACGCGGTGGGGGTTGACCTTGACGATCCGGGCCCGGCCGTACGAGGTGTCCGTCAGCATGCCGGCCTGGGAGCCGGTGTAGGAGCGGGCCTCGACGCCCTCGGCGTGGATGGCCATCGCCAGCAGGGACATGGAGATGCGCTCGCCGGCCGAGAGCAGGATGTCCATCTCGCGTGCGGGCGCGTCCTGCGTGAGCTCGGCGGCGAGGTCGAGCAGCTCGTCCGTGGTGTCGCCCATGGCCGAGACCACGACGCACACGCGGTTCCCGGCCCGGACCGTGTCCGCGACGCGGCGGGCCACGCGCTGGATGCCGGCGGCGTCGGCCACGGAGGAGCCGCCGAACTTCTGGACGATGAGACTCATGGGTCGCTCCGGACGGGATCGAGGGTCGGTTCGGGCCAAGTCTAGGGGCGCGCACCCGCGCGAGTCCGCCAGGTGAACCCCTGTTCCGGATGCTGGACCCGGCGCCCGTGGTCGGTCAGGACGACGGCGTCCGCGGCCCCGCCTGCGACCCCGGTCGGGCTCGGATCGGCGCCGGGATCATCCCCCGGGTGGATCCGCGTCCGGGCACGGTCCGGCAAGGATGGGGCCATGACCGCTCCAGCACCCCCGCCCGCCTCACCCGTCCTGGGGGTGGCCGCCCACGACGGGATCGTGGCCCACGGCCTCGCCCGCTCGTTCGGCGCCGTCCATGCGGTGCGGGACGTCTCCCTCACCGTGCCCGCCGGCTCCGTGACGGCCCTCGTCGGCCCGAACGGCTCGGGCAAGACCACGCTCCTGCTGATCCTGGCCACCCTGCTGCGCCCGGACGCCGGCGCCGTGTCCGTGGCCGGGGTGGACGCGGTACGCGAGCCCGTCGAGGCCCGGCGGCGGCTCGGCTGGATGCCCGACACCCTGGGCGTGTGGGAGGAGCTGACCTGCCACGACATCCTCGCCAGCCTGGGCCGGCTCTACGGCATGGGGAAGGCGGAGGCGTCGGCACGCGCGGACGAGCAGCTAGCGTGGGTCGAGCTCACGGAGTTCGCCCACCGGCCCGCCCGCGTGCTCTCCCGCGGCCAGCAGCAGCGCCTGTCCCTGGCTCGGGCCACCGTGCACCGGCCCTCCGTCCTGCTCCTGGACGAACCCGCCAACGGCCTCGACCCGGCCGCCCGCATCCGGCTGCGGGACGACCTGCGCGCCATGGCCGCAGCCGGCACCGCTGTGCTCGTCTCCTCCCACGTGCTCGCCGAGCTCGAGGAGATGTCCGATCGCGCCGTGTTCCTCCGTGAGGGCGCCACGGTGGCCACCCAGGAGTTCCGCGCCTCCGACGACTTCGCCCGCCCCTACCGGATCGCCGGACCCGACCCGACGGGCCGGGAGGACCTCGTCCGCGCCCTCGAGACCCGCGGCCTGACCGTCACCGCGGCCACGGGCGCCGGCGCGGGCCAGCGCCGGGACGGGGTCGTGGTGCAGCTGCGGGGGGAGGCCGCCGCGGCCGCTCTGCTCGCGGACCTCGTGCGCGAGGGTGTGCTCGTCAGCCACTTCGCGCCGGAGGGCTCCCGCCTCGAGAACGCCTACCTGGGCCTCCATCTGGAGGGCCCCCGCACCGAAGGAGACCGGCCGTGAGCACCGCCGTCGCGACCTCGATCCACGACCGCCGCCCGCCTCAGCCGCAGCCGGGGGGACGCCTCGGCGCGGCCCAGGCCGTGGCCACCGTGGTGGGGATGGAACTGCGTCAGCGGCTGCGCTCGCGCGGCTGGTACGTGCTGTTGGGCGTCTTCTTCGTGGTGGTGGGGGCGGTGACCCTCGGCGCCCTCGGGCTGCGAAGCCTGGGCGTGGCGGAGATGGAGGCGTCCGGCCTGGAGCCGGAGCTGGCGGAGCAGCAGATGCGCGCCCTGGGGCGGACGCTCTTCGACGGCGTCCTGCTCTTCGTCCTCACCCTCTCGCTGCTGGTCTCACCTGCCCTGGCGGCCAACGCGATCTCGGGCGACCGTGCCGGCGGCACCCTGGCCATCACCCAGGTCACCCTGCTGCGGACCGGGCACCTGATGGCGGGCAAGTGGCTGGCCGCGTGGATCGCCTCCGCCGCGTTCCTCGCGGCCGCGCTGCCGTGGCTGGCGGTCGCGGCCGTGGTGGGGCGCGTGTCCCCGTGGGCCGTGCTGGTGGGGCTCGTGATGATCCTCGTGGAGTTCGGCATGATCGCGGGGATCGGCGTGGCCGTCTCGGCGATCGCCGGGCGCACGCTGTTCGCCGTCGTGGTGACGTACCTGATCGTGGCGGCGCTGACGATCGGCACCCTGGTGGCCTTCGGGCTGTCCCTGCAGTTCCTGCAGACCGAGGTGCGGGCCAACGACGCCGAGTACGGCTCCATGACGGCGGAGCCGTTCACCGAGGCGGAGCTCGAGAAGATGACCCCGGAGGAGGCGGAGCAGGCCTGGGCCGAGTGGGAGGCGGCGCACCCGGAGCTGTTCGACGGGATCGCCGACCGGTGCGTCGGCCCGGTGACCGCCCGGACGATCCCCGACCCGCGGCGCAGCGGATGGCTGCTCGCGGCGAACCCCTACGCCGTCCTCGCGGATGCCTCCCCCTGGGAGGCAGGGCTCCTCGCGGACGGGACCCGGGTGGATCCCGGGCCGCTCAACCTGCTGTCCGTGGGGCTGCGCTGGACCCAGCGTGACCCCGTCCGGGACGTCGAGTGCCTCGACGGCGAGCTGCGCGGTCTCGACCAGAGCGGCGTGCCGGACCGGCAGGGCACCTGGCCGGTGTGGCCGCTCGGTCTGGCGATGCAGGGTGTGCTGGTGGCCGGGCTGGCCTGGTGGGGCCACCGCCGCCTGGACACCCCGGCCGGGCGGCTGCCCGCCGGCACGCGCGTGGCCTGAGCCGGGCCGGCGCCGGGCGGGACCTGCTCGACGCCGGCCGGTGTCAGCCGCTGATCAGGCGGCGGCCCTCGAAGGCACGGCCGAGGGTGACCTCGTCCGCGTACTCGAGGTCTCCGCCGACGGGCAGACCGGAGGCCAGGCGCGTGACGCGGATGCCCGTGGCGCCGAGGAGCCGGCCGAGGTAGGTGGCCGTGGCCTCGCCCTCGAGGTTGGGATCCGTGGCGAGGATGACCTCCTGCACGGCCTCGTCCTGCAGCCGGGTGAGCAGCTCGCGGACGTGGAGCTGCTCGGGGCCGATGCCGGCGATCGGATTGATGGCCCCGCCGAGCACGTGGTAGCGGCCCTGGAAGGCGCGGGTGCGCTCCATGGCCATGACGTCCTGCGACTCCTCGACCACGCAGATCTGGGAGCGGTCCCGGCGTTCATCCCGGCAGAGCGAGCACACCTCGTCCTCGGAGACGTTGAAGCAGACCGAGCACAGCCGCACCCTGTCCTTGACCGTGCGGATGGCGTCCGCGAGCCGCAGCATGTCCTCCCGGTCCGCCTCCAGCATGTGGAAGGCGATGCGCTGGGCGGACTTCGGCCCGATGCCCGGCAGGCGGCCGAGCTCGTCGATCAGGTCCTGCACCGCGCCCTGGTACATCCGTCTCCCTCGTCCGATGGTGCGTCTCGTGGGGCGTGCGCCCCGACGCGGCGCCGTGGTCCGGCGCCGCGTCCATCATGCCCGCGGCCCCGGACGGCGTACGGGCGCGTTCGCCTCAGGCGTCGTTGGGGCGTTCCTCGAGCAGACGGCCGCCGAGCACCCGTTCGACGACGGCCCGGCCCACGAGGCCCGAGTCCTCGAGCGGGACGTCGTCGTCGCTGGCGACCTCGTCCTCCCATCCCACACCGGACGTCGCCGGGGCGGCGGGGCCGGTGTCGGCGGGCCGGGCCGGGCCGCGACCCTGGGCGGCCTCACGGGCGGCGCGGATGGCCGCGGCCCGCGCGTCCAACGACGGCGGCGCCGAGGCTCCCCCGGCGGGCTCGACGTCGGCGGGGCGCGCCCCGAGCGAGGCCGCGCTCGGCCGGCCCCCGGCGGGGGAGCCCGGCGAGGCGTCCGGGCCGGAGCCATCGGGAGCGCCGGGGCCGCCGCCCGTCCCGCTGCCGCCGCTCGAGCCCGCGTTCACCGGAGGCTCGAGGGGCCCACCGGCCCGCAGCCGCTCCATGAGCCGCGGGTACATGCTCGCCGGATGGCCCGAACCCGGGAAGTCCGAACCGGTCGGGCCGGCAGCCGCGCGCGGCGCGGCGTCTGCGTCGTCGGCGGGCACGCCCGGGTCAGGGGTCGCGTCGGCCGTGGGCGAGCCCGTGGGGCGCCGCTCCTCGTCCGAGGACGGGCCGGCGCCCGAGGCGGCCGGGTGGAGATCGCGTCGCTCCGTGGCCGCTGCGTCGTCGTCCGGGGCGGGCGACGGCGTGGCAGGCCGGGCGGAGTCACCGTCCGCGGCCGCGCCCGCGCCGTCGTCGAAGCCGGCGGGACGGGTCGCGCCGAAGCGCTTCGCGAACTCGGCGCGCAGCTCCGCCTCCGGACGGGCGAACACGGGGATCGAGTGCTCCTCCTCGCGGACCAGCGGCCCCGGGTCGTAGGCCCGACGGACCTCCTCGGCGCTCGGCTCGCTCTCGCCGGGGGTCGGGGCGTCGGGCTGGACCGGGGAGTCCTGGCCGGCGTCCGGCGCGGCGCCGCCGGGGGCCGGTGCGGCCTGCGGCGGCGCGCCCCAGTCCTCGACCGACGGCACGGGGCCGTCCCAGCCGGCGGCGCCGACGGGCCGCTCCTCGGCGTCCCGGGCCGGCGGGGTCCAGCCCTCGGGGCCGTCCGAGTCGTCCTGCTCCGCGTCCGGGTCGAACGCGGGCAGCGAGTCCCACGGGTCCTCCTCGGGCGGGGGAGCGTCGTCCCAGGCGGGCGGCTCCTCGTCCGGGCCGCCCCAGCCGTCCGCCGGCGGGGCGGGGGCGGGCGTCGTCGACGACGTCGGCGCCGGCCCCCAGGAGGTGGCGGGAGCCGCGGGCGTCCAGGCGGGGGACGGCTCCGGCGTCTGACGCTGCTGCGTGGCCCGGGGCGGAGCGGCCGGCGGCGCCGGATCGTCCTCCGCGGTGGAGGGTGCGGCGGAGCGCGGCGGGGTGGGGCGGGAGGACTCCGGCTCGCGTGGGGCCTGCCCCGGTGCCGGAGCGGGCCGGTTCGGCTGCGCCGTCGGTCGGTCGGGCCGGCCCTGCTGCGGGGCCGGACGCTCAGGCCGGTCCGTCCGCGCCGGGCCGGCCGGGCGAGCGCCGGACTGTGCGCGGGCGTCCCCGGTCGGCGCGTCCCCACCGAGGATCAGATCGAGCCGCGGGCGGATGCCGAGCACCTGGTGGACGGCCTCGCCGAGCACGCGGTCACCGCCCCGGCCGAGCAGCGACTGGCGGGGCCCGTCCTGCTGGAAGCCGATCGTCAGCAACGAGCCGTCGTAGCCCGCGACGCTCGCGTTGTCCTTCACCAGCATCCACACCAGGCGTGAGGCGTCCTCGAGGGCCGTGAGGATGTCCGGCCAGGCCCGGCGGATCATCTCCACCTGGCTCGCCGCCGGGGCGGGCGTGGGGCTCGACGGCGCGGCCGTCTCCTCCGGCCCGTGGGCGGGGGCCGGCGCGGCACCGGTGCGCTCCTGGGCCTGGGACCGGCCCTCGGGCTCGGGCCGGCCCTCAGGCTCGGCGCGGCTCCCGGCCTCCGGGCGGCGCGTGTCCCCGGAACGGGCCCCGACCTCAGCCGGTTCGGGCCGCTTGGGCTGCGGCGGCTGCTGCGGACGCTCGGACCCCGTGGCCCCGGCGGCGGCGTCCCCCTCCGGCGCCTCTGCCGCGGACTGCGGGGCAGGCGGCGTCCAGCGCTCCGGCGGGGCGGTGGACGCGGTCGGCGCGGGCTCCTCCGGCCGCCGCATGGCGGCCCGGGCGAGCGCGGCACCGGTCAGAGTGCCGGAGCCCTCCGCGTTCTCGGCCGATCCGCCGCCGTCCGCGGCGGGCGTGCCGGACCGGGCCGGCGTCGTCGTGCCCTCCGGGGCGCCGTCCTCGACGGGCGCGGCGCCACCGAGCTCCAGGCGCCGTTCGAGGGCCTCGAGGCGGGCGGCCAGGCCGCGGTGCGTCTCGTCCGAGGCAGGCAGCAGCAGGCGCGCCATGAGCAGCTCGAGGTGCAGGCGGGGACTGGTGGCCCCCACCATGTCCGTCAGCGCGAGGTTGGTGACGTCCGCGAGGCGGGAGAGCTCCGCGCGGGAGAGCTGCGCGGCCTGCGCCGACAGACGCCGCACCTGGTCCTCCGGCATGCCGTGCAGGATCGCCCCGGCCTCCTCCGGCAGGGCACGGGCGATCACGAGGTCGCGGAAGCGGTCCAGCAGGTCCTCGACGAAGCGGCGCGGGTCCTGGCCGGACTGCACCACGCGGTCCACCACGCGGAACACGGTGGGGGTGTCGTCCGCGGCGACGGCGTCGATCACGTCGTCCAGCAGGGCTTCCGGGGTGAAGCCGAGCAGGCTCACCGCGAGCTCGTAGGAGACCTGGCCCTCCTGGGCACCCGCGATCAGCTGGTCCAGCACGGAGAGCGTGTCACGCACCGAGCCCGTGCCGGCGCGCACCACGAGCGGCAGCACGCCCTTCTCCACGGACACGCCCTCCTCCGCGCACAGCTGCTCGAGGTAGGCGATGAGCGGCTCCGGCGGCACGAGCCGGAACGGGTAGTGGTGGGTGCGGGAGCGGATGGTCCCGATGACCTTCTCCGGCTCCGTGGTGGCGAAGATGAACTTCAGGTGCTCCGGCGGCTCCTCCACGATCTTGAGCAGCGCGTTGAAGCCCGCCGCGGTGACCATGTGCGCCTCGTCGATGATGAGGATCTTGTAGCGGTCCCGGACCGGGGCGAACGTGGCCCGCTCGCGCAGGCCGCGGGCGTCCTCCACACCGCCGTGCGAGGCCGCGTCGATCTCCAGCACGTCCAGCGAGCCCGGCCCGCCGGTGGCCAGGTCCCGGCACGAGTCGCACTCGCCGCACGGCGTGGGCGTGGGGCCTTGGGCGCAGTTCAGGCAGCGCGCGAGGATGCGGGCGGACGTGGTCTTGCCGCAGCCGCGCGGGCCGGAGAAGAGGTAGGCGTGGTTCACGCGGTCCTTCGCCAGTGCGGTGCGCAGCGGGACCGTGACATGGTCCTGCCCGATCACGTCCTCGAAACGGTCCGGGCGGTAGCGGCGGTACAGGGCGGTGCTCACCCTCGAAAGCCTATCCGGCGGGCGGACGGGCTAAGGGAGCCGGGGAATGCGCCCACCCACCGGCCCGTTCCCTGGCCCATGACCACCACGCACATGCACACCGACGCCGAGGACACGATCCACCCCACGCAGCCGGCCCCGGACGCGGGACCGCTGAGTCAGGCCGAGATCGACCGCCTCTTCGCGGACCGCCACACGACGCAGCTCTTCTCGGACGAGCCCGTCGACCTCGCGCTGATCGAGCGGGCCTACGCGGACCTCCGCTGGGCGCCGACCGCCATGAACAACCAGCCGCTGCGGCTCGACGTCGTGGACAGCCCCGAGGCCCGCGCCCGCCTGGCTCCGCTGATGATCGAGTTCAACCGGGAGAAGACGGAGCGCGCCCCGCTCACGCTGATCGCCTCCTACGACCTCGACTGGCACCGCCACATGGGCCACCTCGCCCCGTTCCGGGAGGGCTTCGAGGAGGATGCCGAGGGCAAGCCGGGCATGCGCGAGGGGATGGGCCGCACGAACGCGCTCATCCAGGTGGGCTACCTGCTCGTGGCCCTGCGCGCCCACGGGCTCGAGGTCGGCCCCATGGCCGGGTTCGACGCCGCCGCCGTGGACGCCGAGTTCCATGCGGACCGTGCCTGGAAGTCCCTCCTGGTGATCAACGTGGGCCACGCCGCCGCAGACGACGAGAAGGCGCAGCAGCCCCGCCAGGGCCGCCTCGACTTCGACCAGGCCGCCCAGGTCCTCTGACCGGGGCCGGGCCTGCGGCGGACCAGGGCGCCGGCCCGTTCAGAGCCCGGTGAACACCCACGGATCACGCGGCAGGGCGGCCGGGTCGAACGCGGGCACGGCGGCCGCCAGCGGTCCCGCGGGCAGGCCGAGGGACTCCAGCAGCCGGTTCCGCACCCGCTCGGGGGTCCACGCCGGGTCCTGCGCGGAGAGGTCCTCGAGGGTCACGGCGCCGTCCCGCTTGGCCAGCCGCCGCCCCTCCGCATTCAGCACGAGCGGCACGTGCAGGTGCTCCACCGCAGGCGTCGGCTCCCCGCGCGCTGCGCACAGCGCCTCGGCCAGCCAGCGCTGGCGCGGGGCCGAGTCGAGCAGGTCGTCGCCGCGGACCACCTGGTCCACGCCCTGCGCCAGGTCGTCCACGACGACGGCCAGGTTGTACGCGTACGCCCCGTCGTTTCGGCGCAGCACCAGGTCGTCGACCAGGCCCGTGACCTCGCCGTGCAGCACGTCCACGGCGGTGGCGCGCGGGATCTCGCCCGCAGGCAGGCCCGCGACCTTCGCCGCGTCGATCCGCAGGGCGGCGGGACGCACCCGCCGTCGCTCGGCCCGCTCGGCCTCCGTCAGGCCGCGGCAGGTGCCCGGATAGAAGCCGGGCGGACGCAGCGGCACGGCGCCGCCGGAGGCGGGGGCGCCGTCGTCGGGCCTCGGGTGCGGGGCCGACGTCGCCTCGGCGATGTCCTTGCGCGAGCAGAAGCACTCGTAGACCGCGTCCGCGCCGTGCGCGGCCCGCAGGGCGGCCACGGCGGCGTCGTACAGGGCGGTGCGCTCGGACTGGCGCACCGGCTCGGCGTCCCAATCCAGCCCGACGGCGGCCAGGTCCGCCCGCTGCCCGGCCTCGGCCCCGGAGCGCACGCGGTCCAGGTCCTCGACCCGCAGCAGGAAGGCACGGTCCGTGGCGCGCGCCGCGAGCCACGCGACGAGCGCGGTGCGCAGGTTGCCCAGGTGCAGGCTTCCCGTGGGGGAGGGGGCGTAGCGTCCGGCGGGCATGGGATCTCCTGGGGGAAAGTGAAGACCCCTCACGCACCTGCCAGAGCCCACCTACCCTTGCTACCTTCCGGTCCTGGGGGAGTTCAGCGAGATGACACCACGTGAGGGGCCGTCGAAGAGTCTAGCAGGGTGGCGGCGGGCGCGGCGATTCGGGCCGCGGGGAGGCTCGGGCCGAGCTCGCGCCTCCCGCGGAGGATTGGCGCGGCCCAGGACGATCTGGTTATGATGGAACCTGCCCTCGCGCGGTCCGCCGCATGGGGGCGCACCAAGGAGGATTCGCCTAGCGGCCTATGGCGCACGCCTGGAACGCGTGTTGGGTTAACAGCCCTCGGGGGTTCAAATCCCCCATCCTCCGCGGGCAAGCCCCGGGACCCCAGTGGTTCCGGGGCTTTTCGCGTGTCCGGGACCGCTGTCGACCGGGGAGGGGGCGCTCGGACTCCTCATCTGCCGCGCTGGATGCGAGACGCGGGTCACATTTGCGCGTATCCTTCTCCCCAGCCGTCCGGGACCGCCGGCGGCCGCCGCTCGGAGCTCGCACCGCACCGGCCATCCCCACCCGATCTGGAGACCCCATGTCCTTCGCAGATCTCATCACCGCCGTGAACGACGTCATCTGGTCCCCGGCCCTGATCTGGCTCTGCCTGATCGTCGGCCTCTACTTCACCATCCGGACCATGTTCCTGCAGTTCGTGAACATCCCGGACATGGTGAAGCAGCTCCGCGAGGGCCAGGACTCCGCGGACGGCACCTCGTCCCTCCAGTCCCTCATGATGTCGCTCGCCGGCCGCGTCGGCATGGGCAACATCGGCGGCGTCGCCACGGCCATCGCGTTCGGCGGCCCCGGCGCCGTGTTCTGGATGTGGGTCATGGCCCTGCTCGGTGCCGCCACGTCCTTCATCGAGTCCACGCTCGGCCAGATCTACAAGGAGCGCGACCCGGACACCGGCGAGTACCGCGGCGGCCCGGCGTACTACTTCGAGAAGGCCTACAAGCACACGGCCGCCGCCCCCGCGTTCAAGGTGTACGCCATCCTGTTCGCCGTCGTCACCGTCTTCGCCACCAGCTACTTCCTGCCGGGCGTGCAGGCCAACGGCGTGGCCGCGGCCGTGGGCGAGGCGTGGGCCGTGCCCGCCTGGGTCGTGGCCCTGGCCATGGTCATCCTGCTGGCCTTCATCGTCCTGGGTGGCGTGAAGCGCATCGCGACGTTCGCCGTCTACGTGGTGCCCGTGATGGCCGTGCTGTACATCATCCTCGCGCTGATCGTGCTGTTCCTGAACTTCGACCAGATCCCCGAGGTCTTCGGCTCCATCTTCGCCAGCGCGTTCGGCGTGCACGCCGTCTTCGGCGCGATCCTCGGCCTCGCCATCCAGTGGGGCGTGAAGCGCGGCGTCTACTCCAACGAGGCCGGCCAGGGCACGGGCCCGCACGCCGCCGCGGCCGCCGAGGTCTCGCACCCGGCCAAGCAGGGCTTCGTGCAGGCGTTCGCCGTCTACATCGACACGCTCTTCGTCTGCTCGGCCACCGCGTTCATCATCATCTCCACGGGCGCCTACCGGGTGTACTCGGACGAGGCCGGCTCCGGCCTGCTGTTCGAGGGCATCGTCTCGCCGACGGCCTCCGAGGGCCCGGCCTTCGTCCAGACCGGCTTCGACGCCGTGTTCTCCGGCTTCGGTCCCACGTTCGTGGCCGTGGCCCTGGCGTTCTTCGCCTTCACCACGATCGTGGCGTACTACTACATGGCCGAGGTCAACCTCGTGTACCTCACGCGCAACCTGCGCAACGGCATGGTCCGCCGCGTCGTGCTGCGCTTCCTGCAGGCCCTGATCCTCGTGTCGGTGGCCTACGGCGCCGTCGCCACCACCGGTGCGGCCTGGGGCCTCGGCGACATCGGCGTGGGCTCCATGGCCTGGCTGAACATCCTCGGCATCCTCGTGCTGCAGGGCCCGGCCCTCAAGGCCCTCAAGGACTACCGCGCACAGAAGCGCCAGGGTCTCGACCCGCAGTTCGACCCGCGCCCGCTCGGCATCCGCAACGCCGAGTTCTGGGAGCACCGCGCCGACGGCCTGATCACCCAGGGCGTCGCCGGCACGGCCGAGCACCCGATCGTCGCCGACGGCGGCGCCCACCGCGCCTGACGGACCGGCGGGGCTGGGCCCTCCCCGCCCCACCACGACGACGGCCCGGACACCGCCAGCGTCCGGGCCGTCGTCGTGCGCGGCAGGTCAGAAGAGCTGGCGCAGGTTCGCCTTGGCGAGGTCGAGCAGCTTGGTGCCCTTGCCGTCGAGGACGGTGCGCATGGCGTAGAGCGCGAAGCCCTTGGCCTGCTCGAACTCGATGCTCGGCGGGATCGTCAGCTCCTGACGCTCGGTCTTGACCACCAGCAGCGCCGGCCCGTCGTGGGCGAGGAACTCGCGCATCACCGCGGGCAGGTCCGTCGTGTGGTCCGCGCGGAAGCCCTTGATGCCGACCGCCTCCGCGAGCGCCGCGAAGTCCGGGTTCTCCAGGCCCGTCCCGTAGGGGACGAACCCGGCGGCCATCATCTCGAGCTCCACGAAGTTCAGTGAGTCGTTGTCGAACACGAGCGTCTTCACGGGCAGGTCGTTCTGCACGAACGACAGCAGCTCGCCGAGCATCATGGCCAGCCCGCCGTCGCCGGCCATCGCCACCACCTGGCGGGTGGGGTCGACCGCCTGGGCGCCGACCGCCTGGGTGACCGCGTTGGCCATGGAGCCGTGGGACAGGGAGCCGATGATCCGGCGGCGCCCGTTCATCGTCAGGTACCGGGAGGCCCAGATCACGGGGGAGCCGACGTCGGGCAGGAACACCGCGTCGTCGTCGGCCAGCTCGTCGAGGAGGCGGGCCACATACTGCGGGTGCACGCGTCCGCGTCCCGGGGAGGCCAGCTGGTCGAGGTCCTTGCGGGTCTTGGCGTAGTGCTTGAGCGCCTTGTCCAGGAACGCCGACGACGAGTTCCCGCGCAGCAGCGGCAGCAGGGCCTGGGCCGTCTCCTTCACACCGCCCACGAGCGGCACGTCCACGGCCACCCGCCGGCCGATCTGCTCGCCGCGCACGTCCACCTGGATGACCGTGGCGTCCTCGGGGTAGAACTGCCGGTACGGCAGGGAGGAGCCGAGGATCAGCAGCGTCTCGGCCTCCTTGAGCGCGTGGTAGCCGGAGGCGAAGCCGAGCAGGCCGGTCAAGCCGACGTCATACGGGTTGTCGTACTCGATCCGGTCCTTGCCGCGCAGAGCGTGGACGATCGGGGCCTGCAGCCGTTCCGCCAGGGCCACGACCTCGTCGTGGGCGCCGGCCGCACCCGCGCCGGCCAGGATGGTGATCCGCTTGGACGAGTCCAGGGCCTCGGCGGCCTCGCGCAGCACGGAGTCCGCCGGGATGACGCGGGACGGCGTGTGACGGATCACCTCGGGCTTCGCGGAGAGCTCGGTGAGGGCCACGTCGCCCGGGATCACGAGCACGGCCACGCCCCGCTGCTCGACGGCGGCCCGCATCGCGGTGCGCAGCATGCGGGGCATCTGGTCCGCCGAGGAGACGTGCTCCACGTAGACGGAGCACTCGCGGAACAGGTCCTGCGGGTGGGTCTCCTGGAAGTAGCCCGAACCGATCTCCGCCGACGGGATGTGCGCGGCGATCGCGAGCACCGGGGTGCGGGAACGCTGCGCGTCGAACAGGCCGTTGATCAGGTGGAGGTTGCCCGGACCGCACGAGCCCACGCAGACCGCGAGCTCGTCCGTGAGCTGGGACTCGGCGGAGGCGGCGAAGGCCGCGGTCTCCTCGTGCCGGGTGTGCACCCACTGGATGCCGCCGTGGGAGCGCAGGGCCTCGGTCAGCCCGTTGAGGGAGTCCCCGGGCACGCCGTACATGCGGCGCACGCCCGAGGCGTGGAGGGTCTCGACGATGTTCTGGGCGACGGTGGCCACGGTGGAACCTCTCTCTGGTCGGGAGGCGCCCGGGCCGGTTCGGCAGGGGCGCGGCATTCCCTTCCACGCTAGGGGTCGAGGTCCAGGCCCGGGGAGGGTCGGCCGCCCGCAGGGGGCGTCCGGCCTGGTCAGCGCAGCAGGTCGCGCTCGACCCAGCGCAGCAGGGACTCGCCCGCCCGCTCGTGGATGTCGTCGGCGTCGCCGATGCCGCGTTCGGCGAGGATCGCCGCCGTCACCACGCCGTAGGGCTTCTCGGGGACGCCGTCGGCGGGCCGCACGTCCATGTGCTCCACGGCCAGTCCGCGCTCGTGCAGCCGGTCGGCCATGGCGTAGTCACTGCGCGAGTCGCCCGCGGTGAGCCAGCGTTCGGGCACCGGGGTGCCCGCCTGTGCCAGCAGGTCGAAGCAGCGCTCGACGCCCAGGTCCTTGCCGGAGGAGCGGTGCTCGACGTCCACCGAGATCACCGAGGGGGCCACGCGCACCTCCTCGGCGAGTCCGCGCTCGGCGAGCAGGTCCTCGACGCCCGCGGCGACGTCGTCGCGCACCCGCTCGTACTCCGTCTGGTCCGCGCCCACCGTCTTCTCGAGGGAGACCATGGCCAGCTTGGTGCGGTCGATGAACTGCAGGTCCCCGGCGCGCTCATCATTGAGGGCCCAGATCGCGTCACGGGTGTCCGCGTCGATGGCCATGTCCGGGTCGGTGCGGAGCCAGTCCGGGGCGGTGCCGTCCACGGTGACGTCGGGCAGGTCCCCGGAGGGCACCGCGGAGAACGGGAACCACACGGCGCCCTTCTCGCAGATCGCGTGGAAGGGAGCGTCGTCCGGGAGGCCCGCGTCCCGCAGCGGGGCGATCACGCTGTGCAGGAGGAAGTCCGTGGAGCGGCCCGTGTTGAAGCCGACCGGCACCCCGCGCCGCGCGAGGCGGACGAGCACGTCGATGATCCCCTCCGGCACGGTCCGGGTCTCGGTGGAGGCCACGGGGCCGTCCACGTCCAGCAGGAGTCCGATCGGGGAGGAGGTGCGCATGCCCCCACCCTAGGCCGCGGTGGCCCGTGCCCGCGATGGGCCCGGCGGCTACGCTGACCCTGAGACCCGCCCCGCCCGGGGCGCACCCCCGACGATCACCCCACGGGAGCACCCATGAGCACCGCCACCGACCTCGGCCCGTCCCGCAGCCCCTTCGGCCCCGACGCCGCGGCGCGCGTCCCCAGCTCGGGGACGGGGCTGTCCTCGACGGGCGGCCGGGTGGCCATGCTCGTGGTCGTGATCCTCGCGGTCGTGGCCGCGTTCCTGGGCTCCGGCGTCGTCGGCGGCCTGACCCCCGTGGCCGAGGCCGCGGGCGGCTGGCTCGGCCCGGACGCCACCTGGGTGTCCCCGGCGACCCCCGCGTTCGGCATCTGGTCCGTGATCTACGCGGGCCTGCTGGCGTACGCCGTGTGGCAGTTCCTCCCTGCGGCCCAGTCTGCCCGCCACGACCGCCTGCGACCGTGGATCCTGGTCTCGGTGCTGCTCAACGCCGCGTGGATCTGGACGGTGCAGGCCGGGCTGCTGGGGCTGAGCGTCGTGGTGATCGCGTTGCTGCTGGCGTGCCTGGCGCGGATCCTGGTGCTCCTCGAATCCGTCCGCGCGCACAGCTGGGGTGAGCGGATCCTCCTGGACGGGGTGCAGGGCCTGCATCTGGGCTGGGTCTCGATCGCCGCCGTGGCGAACCTGGCCGCGTGGCTGGCCTCGACCGGCGTCGTCGGCGATCCGGGGCAGTCGTCCCTCTGGGCGAAGGTGATGCTCGTGGTGGCCGTGCTGATCGGCGCGTTCACTGCCGTGTACAACGGCGGCCGCCCGGCTCCGGCGTTCGCGCTCGCGTGGGGTCTGGTGTGGATCGGCGTCGGCCGTGCGGACGGCACGGGGCTGCTCTCGGGCAGCCTCGCCCTCCTGGCGTGGGGCGGCGCCGCGATCGTCCTGCTGTGCTGGCTGGCCGCGCTGCTGCTCTCCCGCCGGTCCGCGACGGGCGAGGCCCGCGACCTCGTCCTCGACGCCCTCGACGGCGGCGGTGACCCCATCGACGGCCGCCGCTGACCCAGCCATCGTTGACGGAACGGGAACCGATGCTGTCGTGACGTGCAGCAACCCCTGTGCCTCCCCCATGCGATGATGTGGTGATCCGAAGGCCCCGCCCCACGGCGGGGCCTTCGTCATGTCGTCATCGATCCTCGAGGAGTCCCCATGCCCCCACGCCTCCGCGGGCGCGCCAGTCTGGCCGCCATCGCGCTGTCCGCCCTGCTGCTGACCGGCTGCACCCCCTCCGAGCCGGCCGAAGCCGGCACCCCCTCCGCTGGTGACGGCGGAGCCCCCTCCGCCCAGCCCGTCGTGGCCCAGCCGTCGAGCACGCTCGAGGCCGGCGATCCCGCGACCGTCGTCCGCGTGGTCGACGGCGACACCATCGTGGTGCGCAGAGACGGGCAGGAGGAGACGGTCCGGCTGCTGAACATCGACACCCCGGAGACGAAGCATCCGAACAAGGCCGTGCAGTGCCTGGGGCCGGAGGCCACGGAGGCGCTCGAGACACTCCTGCGCCCCGGTGACGACGTGGTGCTGCGCTACGACCTGGAGCGCACGGACAAGTACGGTCGCACGCTGGCCGGGGTCTTCGAAGACGAGATGCTCGTGAACGCGGAGATCGCCCGGCTGGGCCTTGGCGTGCCCGTGGTCTTCGAACCCAACCGCCGCTTCTACCCGGAGGTCTTGGCGGCCTGGAATGAGGCCGAGGGGGAGCAGGCAGGCCTGCACCAGCCGGACCTCGCGTGCTCCCTGCCGATCATCACGGACGCTGCGGTCGCGGCCGCGGAGCCCGATGAGACCCTGATCGGGGAGCTCGCCACGGTGCTCGCCGTTGTCGCCGCCGGCGAGCAGCCGTGGATGGAGGCCCACTACAGGGACGAGCTGGACCGCGTGCAGCGCGTCGTGGACGACCACCGCCGGCGCGCTGACGAGGCGGCCGAGCAGGCGCGCGAGGCGGAGCGGCAGGCCGACCAGAAGGCCGCCGCGGAGCGCAAGGCCGCGGCGGAGCAGGCTGCGGCCGAGGAGGCCCGGGCGGCTGAGGCTGCGCGGGAGGCGGAGGAGGCTCGGGCAGCTGAGGCTGCGCGGGAGGCGGAGGAACAGTCCGCGGCGGAAGCGGAGGCTGCTGAGGCCCGCGCTGCGGAGGAGGCGGCAGCTGAGGCCGTCGAGTCGCGTGCCGAGGAGACGGAGGTGAGCAACTGGGCCGACACGTCGTCCAGCGGCTCCGGCTCGAACTCGAACAAGGCACCCAACCGCTGCTACGCCCCGGGTGGCGAGACGTTCGAGTACTGCGGCGACGAGGAGTCGTCGTCGGACTCCACCGTCGAGGCGGCCACATCCGGCGACACGGGTTCGGTGGCTGGGTCGGGCGGGGTGTGCCCGGACGGTTACCCCGTGAAGGCGAACGGCAACTCGGGCATCTACCACGTGCCCGGCCAGCAGCACTACGGCAAGACCAACGCGCGCAACTGCTACGCCTCCGCCGCCGCGGCGCAGGCCGCCGGCTACCGCGCTGCCAAGCGCTGACAGCCTGCGGGGCGACCCCTGCCGCCCATGCGATGATGGGCCGATCCGAAGGCCCCGCCTCACGGCGGGGCCTTCGTCGTGTCCCCGTCCCTTCCCCTCCAGGATCCTCGTGTCCCTTGCCCGTCTGCGCGCGGCGCTCCCCACTGCTGCGCTGTCCCTGCTCCTGCTCACCGGCTGCACCGCCACCGACGACGGCGTCATCCCGGCGAGCACCGAGGGCGACATGGTCACGGTCGAATCGATCTCAGACGGCGACACGATCCGCGTGACCCTCGGCGAGGTGTCCACGCGGGTGCGCCTGCTCAACATCGACACCCCCGAGACCCACCACCCCTCGAAGCCGGTCGAGTGCATGGGCCCGGAGGCGACGGCGGCGCTGAAGTCGATGATCAGCCCCGGCGACACGGTGGTGCTGCGGTACGACCGCCGGCTCCACGACCGCTATGACCGCCTCCTCGCCGGCGTGTACGCGCACGGCGTCCTGGTCAACGCCGAGATGGCCCGCCTGGGCTACGGCGAGCCGGCGGTCTTCGACGGCAACGACCGTTTCCTGCCCGAGGTCGAGGCGGCGTGGGAGCAGGCCCGGGCGAACGGCGTCGGCAGGTTCTCCGGGGAGTGCGGCACCGCGGCCGAGCCCATCCCGGAGGCGGCCCCGGCCCCCGCCCCGGAGGCGGCCCCGGCCCCCGAAGCCGCCCCCGCGTCCGGCGACGCGGGACCGGTACGCGGAGCCGACTCCGTGTGCCCGGACTCCCACCCGATCAAGGCCAACGACAACTCGGGCATCTACCACATACCCGGTCAGCAGCACTACGGCAGGACCAACGCGCGCCACTGCTACGCCTCCGCCGCCGCGGCCCGGGCGGACGGCTACCGCGCGGCCCGGCGCTGAGGGCCCCGCGCACCACGACGGCCGCCCACCTCGCCAGGTGAGCGGCCGTCGTCGTCCGTGCGGAACGTGCGCTCGGCGCTGCGCCGGGTGCGGTCAGCGGCCCTCGTGGACGGCCCGCAGCTCGTAGCCGCGCTCCTCCAAAGTCGTCTGCTTCTCAACGCGCTTCTCCACGCCGGCCACGTCCTTCGGGGGCAGCTGCACCCGAGCCTCGGCGGGCAGGCCGGCCTCGAGCTGGAGGGCACGCTCCACCTCAGTGTCGACCTCCAGGCCGAGCAGCAGCACGATGTTGAAGATCCACAGGGCGAACAGCAGCGCCATGATCGTGCCGATCGCGCCGTACGCCGAGTAGCCGGCGAACTGCGTGAAGTACACGGACAGGGCCACCGCGGCCAGCACCATGCCCACCAGCGCCACGATGTTGCCGGGGCCGAAGAGGTGGAAACGCGGCTTCTGGACGTTCGGTGTGGTGTAGTACAGGGTCGCGATCAGCACCAGCAGGATCACGACGACGACGGGCCACTTCACCCACGCCCACACCGGCAGGAACGTGTCCGAGAGGAAGTTCACCACGCCGGTCATGCCGAGCGGCCCGGCGATCGGCTGGAGGAAGCCGTCCACGAGCGAGCGGTTCAGCGCCAGCGAGATCAGCACGACCGCGATGCCCACGATCAGGATGAGCGTGGTGAGCAGGTTGGTCAGCGTCAGCTTCACCAGGCCGCGGCCCTCCTCGTAGCCGTACACCGTGTTGGCCGAGCGGTTGAACGCCTTCACGTACGCAGAGGCGGACCACAGGGCGGTCGCGATGCCGATGATGAGGGCGACGATCCCGCCGCCTGAGCCGGCCGAGTCGCTCATGGTGGTCACCAGGTTCGTGACGAGCGGCTGGTAGTCGCTCGGGACCAGGCCGGTCAGCTGCCCCAGCAGATCGTCGATGGCCCCGCGGTTGGAGGCGAGCACGAGGGACAGGAGGGAGAACACGGCCAGCAGCGAGGGGGCCAGCGAGAGCACCAGGTAGTAGGTGAGCTTCGCGGCCAGGTCGGTGCCGCCGTCGTTGCCGAACTCCTTGAGCGCGCGCGTGAGCGCGTACTTCCAGCCGGCGCCGTCGAGCTTCACGCCCTTGAGCCTCTCGGCACGCTGGTCGGGATCGATCTTCGCGGCCTCCAGGGTCGCGTCCACAGGATGAATGGCCACGTCGGTCCTCTCGCGCTCGGGGCAGGGTGGGGATCGGGCCCCACGGTAGCGGACGGGTGCCCCATCCGTCCCGGCCGGAGCGGCGCTGGGCCGCGGACCCGGGCGATCAGCACTCGATGACGTTCACGGCCAGGCCGCCGCGTGAGGTCTCCTTGTACTTGGACTTCATGTCCGCGCCGGTGTCGCGCATGGTCGTGATGGCCTGGTCCAGGGTCACCCGGTGCGAGCCGTCCCCGAGCAGCGCCAGCCGGGCCGCGTTGATGGCCTTCACGGACGCGATCGCGTTGCGCTCGATGCACGGCACCTGGACGAGGCCGCCCACGGGGTCGCACGTCAGCCCGAGGTTGTGCTCGATCCCGATCTCGGCCGCGTTCTCCACCTGGTCCACGGTGCCGCCGAGCACGGCGCACAGCGCGCCCGCCGCCATGGAGCAGGCCGAGCCGACCTCGCCCTGGCAGCCGACCTCGGCGCCGGAGATGGAGGCGTTGCGCTTGTACAGGATGCCGATAGCCGCCGCGGTGAGCAGGAACTCGACCACCTTGTCGTCCCGCTCCTGCTGCGTGGCGTCCTCGGGGAGCACGAAGCGCATGTAGTAGAGCATGACGGCCGGGATGATGCCCGCGGCACCGTTCGTGGGCGCGGTGACGATGCGCCCGCCCGAGGCGTTCTCCTCGTTCACCGCGAGCGCGAAGAGGTTGACCCACTCCATGGCCCACATGGGGTCGGTGCGATTGGTGGTCTGCAGCAGGTGCTCCCGCAGCGCGGGGGCCCGACGGCGGACCTTCAGTCCGCCGGGCAGGATCGGCTCGGTGCGGGTCACGCCGTTGTGGACGCATTCCTCCATGACGGCCCAGATGGCCAGCAGCTGGGTGCGCAGCTCGTCGAGGTCGTGGCGGGTGGCCTCGTTGGCGAGCATGAGCTCCGCGATGCTCAGGCCCGCCTCGTGGCAGCGGGCGGCGAGCTCGGCGCCCGTGGAGAAGGGGTACGGTTCGCCGGTGTCGCCGTCGTCGGTGCGGTTGACGTCCTTGGTGGCGTCCAACTCGGCCTCGAGCTCGTCCGAGGTGACCACGAAGCCGCCGCCCACGGAGTAGTAGTCGCGGGTGTGAAGCTGTTCGCCGGCGTCGTCGTAGGCGGTCAGACGCATGCCGTTCGGATGCCCGGGCAGGGACTCGCGCATGTGCAGCGTCAGGTCGCCCTGCCGGTCGAAGGCGATCTCGTGGCGCCCGTCCAGGGGCAGCCGACCGCCCGTGACGATCTCCTCCACGAGCCCGGTGCAGGCGTCCGGGTCGATGGTCTCGGGGTCCTGGCCGGCCAGGCCGAGCAGCACCGCGGTGTCCGAGCCGTGGCCCACGCCGGTGGCCGCCAGCGAGCCGAACAGCTCGGCGTGCACGCGGGCGGCGCGCCCGAGGACGCCGCGCTGGCCCATGCTGTCCGTGAAGCGGCGGGCGGCGCGCATGGGACCCACGGTGTGGGACGAGGACGGGCCGATGCCGATCGAGAACAGGTCGAGGACGCTGAGCGCCATGCAGTGCTCCTAGGGTGCGAGCGGGACGCGCGGCGGCTGGGGGTGGGGGCCGGACGCGCGGAGCCGGGTGATCCGGTGCAGACCAGACTAGGGGCACGGGGCCCTGCAGGCCATGGGGTCGCGGGTCGAGGTCCGCGGTGCTCTCCGGCCCGTCGCCCGCCGCACGGACCGGAGCCGGGAGCGCTCAGAGGATGTTGTCCTTGGACTCCTCCACCTGCGCGGCCGCGCGGAACGCCGTCAGGTCACGCAGATACTCGTCCGCGTGGGGGAACACGGGCCCCTGCCCGGCCACGAGCATGACCCCCTCGAGGGGCTCGAACCGGGAGCGGCCCGCGTGGATGTCCTCGCCGGCGTCGACCAGGGTGCGCAGCTGCCACCATGTGGGGGCCATCAGGTTGACCTCGCCGGCCCGGAAGCGGCGCAGCAGCTCGGCGGGGGACGCCCAGCCGTGGCTGGCCGCCTCGGAGGACATCCGCTCGGGGGACTGGCCCTGCGGCAGGTGGACGGCGAAGAAGAACGTGTCGTAGCGGCGCGGGCCCCCGTGCGGGGTGATCCACCGGGACCACGGCACGAGCGCGCCGGCGTCGGGGCGCAGCCCCTCGCGGTCGAGCAGCTCCCCGAAGTCCACCTCGTGGCGCTCGACGGCGTCGCGCAGCTCGTCGGGGAACGCGGCCACCCGGGCCGGGTCCACGGGGGTGCCGGTGACGGCGTCCCGGGCCAGGAGCACTCCGGTCTCCTCGAACGTCTCGCGGACGGCGGCGGCCAGCACGCGGCCGGCGCCCTCGGCGGGGTCGAGCTCCGTGAGGGTGCCGTGGGCGTCCACGGGCTCGTGCGGCAGCCCCAGGCGCCGGCCCCAGTCGGCCAGATCCGTGCCCTCCCACAGCCGGTCCGGCAGGTCGTCCGCGGGGTCCACACGGCCGCCGGGGAAGGCCGTGGCGTGGGCGCTGAAGGCCATGGTCCCGGCGCGGCGGACGGTGAACACCGAGGTCTCGCCGCCGGCCCCGGGCCGGACCAGCACGAGGGAGGAGGCGGGCACCGCCGGGACCCGGGGCCGGTCCTCGGCGGCCGGCGGCTCGGCGGGCGGGGCGGCGGGGCTCACGGTGCCTCCTCGGTTCGGGCGATCATGGTCCGGACGCACGGGCCGACGACGGCGGCCCCGGCCGCTCCCGCGCGGGGGTCATGCGGCCCGGACGTGCGCGGACCCGTAGTCTGTAGCGTAAGTCACCGCGCTCGGGGCGGAGGCCCCGGGGCGAGACCGCGACCCAAGGAGGAGAGGCCGTGAAGATCCTGGTGCTGGCCAAGCAGGTGCCGGACACGTGGCAGGAGCGTGAGCTGAGCCTGGAGACCGGCTGGGTGGTGCGCGACGGCGCGGCCGAGCCCGTGCCGGACGAGATCAGCGAGCGCGTCATGGAGGTCGCCCTGGGCTGGCGGGACGCCGGCGCGGACATCGAGGTCGTGGCCCTGACGGTGGGCCCCGAGGACTCCTCGAAGACCCTGCGCAAGATGCTGGCCATGGGCGCGGACTCCGCCGTGCAGATCACCGACGACGCACTCGTCGGCTCGGACGCCGTGCAGACGGCTCGCGTGATCGCCGCGGCCGTCGAGAAGGAGGGCGCCGACCTCGTGCTCGCCGGCACGCTGTCCACGGACGGCGGCACCGGCGTGGTGCCGGCCATGGTCGCCGAGCTCCTGGACCGGCCCTACCTGCCGCACGCCGAGGCCCCCGAGCTGACCGACGGCGAGCTGACCGGCACCGTGGCGACCTCGGACGCGGACGTACGCGCCGCCGTCGCCCTGCCCGCCGTGGCGAGCCTGACGGAGAAGACCGCCGAGCCGCGGTTCCCGAACTTCAAGAACATCATGGCGGCCAAGAAGAAGCCGCTCACCGTGCTGTCCCTGGCCGACCTCGGCATCGCCGCGGGCCCGGCCGAGGCCGCCTACCGCTCCGTGATGGTCTCGGCGGACACGCGTCCCGAGCGCGCCGCGGGCGAGAAGATCACCGACGACGGCACCGCCGCCGAGCGGCTGGTGGAGTTCCTCGCGGGTCGGGGGCTCGTGTGAGCGCGAACGTGGAGGAGACCGAGATGACGACGCAGACCGACGCCGCGAACAGCGGTCAGACCGTGCTGGTGCACGCCGAGATCGGCGCGGACGGCGCGCTCCGCCCGGTCGTGGCCGAGCTGCTCGGCGCGGCCGCCACCGTGGGCGTGCCCGAGGCCGTCCTCGTGACCGATGCGGAGGGCAGGGACGCCGCCGTCGCCCGGCTGGGGGAGTACGGCGCCACGCGCGTCCACGTCCTCGTGGCCGACGACGCCGCCACCACCCTCGGCGACGCCGCCGTGCAGGCCCTCGCCGCCGCGGCCGCCCGCACCGCGCCCGTGGCCGTGCTGCTCTCCGGCAGTCCTGAGTCCCGCGCGGTGGCCGGCCGCCTGTCCGTCCGCGCCCGCGGCCCCGTCTGCGCGGATGCCGTGGGGCTGCGCTGGGCCGACGACGAGGTCATCGCCCGCCACTCCGTGTTCGGAGGCGACTACCTCAGCGAGTCCACCGGCGAGGGCGGCCCCCGGATCATCACCATGCGCCCCGGCGCCGTCGCGGACCGGGCCCCGGCCGTCGAGGCGCCCGAGGTCGTGGAGCTGGCCGCCGCCGAGCTGGGCCCGGTGACCGCCGGCGCCCGGGTGCTCGAGGTGAGCGCCCGCACGCAGAACTCCGCCCGTCCGCCGTTGCGCGGCGCCAAGACCGTCGTCGCCGGCGGACGCGGCGTGGGCTCCGAGGAGGGCTTCGCGATCGTCGAGCAGCTCGCCGACGAGCTCGGCGCCGCCGTGGGCGCCTCGCGTGCCGCCGTCGACTCCGGCTACACCGCGGCCGAGCGCCAGGTGGGCCAGACCGGCGTGATCGTGTCCCCGAACCTGTACATCGCCCTCGGCATCTCCGGCGCCATCCAGCACCTGGCCGGCATGAAGACCGCCAAGACCATCGTGGCGATCGACAAGAACGAGGACGCCGAGATCTTCGAGCACGCCGACTTCGGCGTGGTCGGGGACATCTTCCAGGTGGTCCCGCAGGTCATCGAGCAGCTGCGCACCCGCCGCGGCTGAACCGGTGCGGGCGCGGTCCGCTGCGGACCGCGCCCCTCGGACGAGGAGAAGCATGCCCAAGCAGCGAATGGCCGGCTACGTCCCCCTGAAGGGCGCCCCGGCCGAGACCGAGCCCGCCCCCGCCCCGGCGCAGGACACCACGACGGCGGCCCCCGCCTCGGCCGCGGCCGCCGTCCCGGTGGCGCCGACCGCGCCGACGTCGGGCCTCACGCCCCTGTCCGCGCGACGCCGCATGGCCGGGTACGTCCCGTTCGCCCGCGAGGCCGAGTGGCTCGGCGGCGCCCCCGCCCCGGCCGCGGGATCGATCCCGGCCGCCGCCCCGGCGCGGTCCGTCGCGCCCGAGCCGATCGCCGCCTCGGCGTCCCCGACGCGGGCCCCCGCACCCGCGGAGACCGAGCCCGTCGTGCCGGACGTGGCGGCCGTCGTCGCCTCCGCGACCGGTGCGCCGGCCGCGGCCGGGGTGGGCGCTCCCGTGGAGTCCGACCTCGTGCCGCTCGCGAAGCGGCGACGCATGGCCGGGTACGTGCCGTTCGCCCGGGAGGGGGAGTGGTTCACCGAGCTCGCCGCCGTGGGCGGCCCCACCGCGCCGGAGATGGTGGCGCAGGAGGTCGTCGCCGAGCCGGCCACCGCCGAGCCCGCCGCCGCGGAGCCGGCCGATGCGGAACCGGCCGTCGCCGCCCCCGTGGCCGCGGCGCCGGCTGCGGAGCCGGCTCCCACCGCGCCGGACACCCGTTCGGCCCCGCCGGCCTCCACCGCGCAGCCGCCCCGGGCCGCCCCCGGGGCCGCCACCGGCACGCCCGCTCGGGCCGCGGAGACGGACGCCGCCGAATCCGCCGCCCCGTCCCGCCTGCGCAAGGCGCTGCCGGCGGTGGCCGGCGTCGTCGTGCTGGCGCTGCTCGCAGTGCTGGCCGGACGCTGGCTGCGGAGCCTCGACCCGGTGGCGGACTTCATCGCGACCTACGACGGGCACCCGGTCCTGCCCGAGGGCACCCCCGAGGGGATGCCCTGGTGGATGGGCTGGCAGCACTTCCTGAACATGTTCCTGATGGTGCTGATCATCCGGACGGGCCTGCAGATCCGTCACGAGACGCGGCCTCCGGCCAACTTCACTCCGACGAAGGACGGCCTGTTCTCCGCGCGGGGCAACACCCCGAAGAAGTTCTCGCTCACCATCTGGACGCACCAGGCCCTCGACGCGCTGTGGCTGCTCAACGGCGTGATCTTCGTGGTGCTGCTGATCGTCACCGGCCACTGGGCGCGGATCGTGCCCACGGACCCGCACGTGTTCCAGCACGCCCTGTCCGCCGGCATCCAGTACCTGTCCCTGGACTGGCCCACGGAGAACGGCTGGGTGCACTACAACGCGCTGCAGATGCTCTCCTACGCGCTGGTGGTGTTCGTGGCCGCCCCGCTCGCCGCCCTCACGGGCTGGCGCATGTCCTCGTGGTTCCCCACGGAGGCCAAGGGACTGAACAAGGCGTTCCCCATGGAAGTGGCCCGCAAGGTGCACTTCCCGGTGATGGTCTTCTTCGTGGCGTTCATCGTGGTGCACGTGTTCCTCGTGGCCTTCACGGGCCTGCTGACGAACTTGAACCACATGTACACCTCGCGGGGCGGTGCCACCGACGCGTGGGGCCTCGTGGTGTTCCTCGTGAGCGTGGCGGTCACCGCCGCCGCGTGGTTCTTCCTGAAGCCCGCCTTCACGGCCCCCGTGGCCTCCCGGTTCGGCACCGTGGGCCGCTGAGCCGGCCGCACGACGACGGCCCCTCCTCCTCCCACCGGGACTTTCGAACGTGATCTCGGGGGAATGAGCGCTTTCGAACGTGAGATAGGCCCTTTCTCACGTTCGAAAGCGCTCGGGCGCTCGGGCGGGCGGGGCGTCAGCTCCGGGTCGCGCGGAAGGTGACCTGCACCTGGACCATCGGCTTGTCGGCCACGGGGACGCCGTCGGCGCCGACCGGCACGAGGTCCACCTCCACGAGGCGCAGGGACCGGCCGGCGTGTCGCACCCGTGTGAGGGCGACCATCTCGCCGTGGCCGGGGCGCACGAACACCACGTGCACGGCCTGGACGTCGTAGCGCACGCGGTCCGGCATGGCCGCCTGCGCGGCGATGACCGCCCGCAGCGTCATGGCCCCGCCGTGGACCGCGCCCGACGGGTTGGCCAGCTCCGGCTTCGGGGCGAAGCGGGCGCCCGCGGTCGCCGCGGCGGCGACGGCGGGGCGCGCGTCCGGATCGGCCGTCGGCAGCGACTCGGGGCGGGCGGCCAGCAGCCCCGGCATGGGCACGCGGGTCTCGGCCCCGCGGGGCAGCCGTCCGGCGGCGACGAACTCGGCCATCCGCTCCGGCGCTCCGGCCGGCACCGACTGGAACCAGCCGGTCGCCTCGACCACGCGACGCCCGTCCGCGTCCTCGAGCCACGCCCGGGCCACGCCGCCGCCGGCATCCCAGGCCAGCGGGCGGGTCCAGCACTCCAGCAGCGGGCCGTCCTCGTCCCCGGCCGTGACGGCCACGGCGTCGAAGGCGGGCAGCGGGCCGAGCACGTTGATCTGCAGCTCGGTGGTGACCACGGTCTCGATGTCCCGTGCCGCGTGGTGCACGGCCACCGCCGTGGCGTTGTCCATGATCACGGTGGCCGCCGCACCGGTGGGCCGGCCGTCCAGGTCGAGGCACCACGGGCCGACCTCGAACGCGGCCGGGTTGAGGGCACCGTCCCGCTCGGTCATCAGCGCGTGGCGGCGGATGCCGAACAGCTGTTCCGTGCGGCCGGAGGCGTGGGAGCGGGGGCCGGTGGGCGAGTCCGCGGTGGGGCTGGTGGTGGTCTGCACGGGGAGCACGCTAGCCCACGGCCCGGCGTCGACACGGCAAATCATTGGATGTCCTATTATCATGGTGACGACAGTCACACCCTGTCGCCGCCCGCGGTGTCACCCCCGCCTCACCCCGTCGTGGACCGCCCGCGCGGCCGGACCGAGCCCCAGGAGGACGAACCCATGTTCCCCATCACCGATGACCAGAAAGCCCTGGTCGACGCCGTCCGCGACTTCGCCGAGCAGCGCGTCGCCCCGCACGCCCTCGACTGGGACGCCGAGAAGCACTTCCCGGTGGACGTCCTCGCCGAGGCCGGCGAGCTCGGCCTGGGCGGCATCTACGTGGGGGAGGAGCACGGCGGCACCGGCCTGGAGCGCACGGACGCGATCCTGATCTTCGAGGAGCTCGCGAAGGCGGACCCGGCCTTCGCCGCCTACATCTCCATCCACAACATGGTGGCCTGGATGATCGACTCCTTCGGCAGCGACGAGCAGCGCGCCCGCTGGATCCCCGATCTCGTGGGCATGGCGCACCTGGCCAGCTACTGCCTGACCGAGCCCGGCGCCGGCTCGGACGCGGCCGCGCTGAAGACCCGCGCCGTCCGCGACGGCGACCACTACGTCCTCAACGGCGTCAAGCAGTTCATCTCCGGCGCCGGCGCGTCCGACTGCTACGTGGTGATGTGCCGCACCGCGGACACGGGCGCCCGGGGGATCTCCGCCGTCGTGGTCCACAAGGACACCCCCGGCCTGTCCTTCGGCCCCAACGAGAAGAAGATGGGCTGGCACACCCAGCCCACGCGCCAGGTGATCTTCGAGGACGTCCGCGTGCCCGTGGCCGACCGCCTCGGCGAGGAGGGCGACGGCTTCCGCATCGCCATGAAGGGCCTCAACGGCGGCCGCCTGAACATCGGCGCCTGCTCGATCGGCGGCGGCCTGGCCGCCCTGGACAAGGCCACCCGCTACCTCAAGGAGCGCAGCGCGTTCGGCGAGCCGCTCACCACCAAGCAGGCCCTCGTCTTCGAGCTGGCGGACATGTCCGTGAAGCTGGAGACCGCCCACACGATGCTCATGCGCGCCGCGGACGCCCTGGACCGCAACGACCCGGACACCGTGCGCCTGTGCGCCATGGCCAAGCTCGTGGCCACCGAGTCCGGCTACGAGGCCGCCGACACCGCCCTGCAGCTGCACGGCGGCTACGGCTACCTGCACGAGTACGGCGTGGAGAAGCTCGTCCGGGACCTGCGCGTCCACCGGATCCTCGAGGGCTCCAACGAGATCATGCGCATGATCGTGGGTCGCGGCCTGATCGGCTGACGCCGGGGGGCCCGCACGGTCGCCCCCACAGCACGGCGCCCCGCGGTCACCACACGTGACCACGGGGCGCCGTCCGTCGGGGCGGGCTCAGCCGAGCTGCAGCGGGTCCACCCCGGTCACGGGCTCGAAGTGCCCAGCCACGTCCTCGGCCGAGACGTCCTCGAGCCGGGCCGGACTCCACGCCGGATCCTTGTCCTTGTCCACGAGCAGCGCACGGATGCCCTCGGCCATGTCCGGCTCGCGCATCAGGTGGGTGCCGATCGTGAACTCCTGACGCAGCGCGTCGGCCACGGTCAGGTCCGCCCCGCGTGCGGCCAGCCGGCGCTGGGCCTCGTGGGCCACGGCGACGGCGGTCGGGGACTTGGTGCGGATGGCCTCGGCGGCCTGCCCCGCGGCCTCGGCATGCTCCCCGCCCGCGGCGGCGCGCTCGTCCAGGGCGGCGAGGACCTCGGCGGCCGACTCCCGGCCGTAGGCGTCCTCGATCCACTCCCGGCCGGCCACCAGCGCGGACGCGGGCCGTGCGTCCTCGGCCACCGCGAACCGGGCCAGCACCTCGTCGGCGGCGGCGAAGGCGGCGTCGTCGCGCGCGCCCGCGTCCGCGGCCGAGCCGAGGGCGCCGAGCGCCGCGGCGAGGGCCTGCTCGAGCTCGTCCAGCCGGGCGGACTCCACGAAGACGTCCGCCAGGCCCAGGGCCACCGCGTCGGACCCGGAGGCGTGCGCCGAGGTCGCGGCCAGGTGCCGGCCCGCCTGGAAGGGCGCGCGGGCGAGGTGGAAGGAGCCGCCGACGTCGGGGGTGAACCCGATCGCCGTCTCGGGCATGCCGGCGCGCGTCCGCTCGGTGGCCACGCGGTGCGAGCCGTGCGCGGACACGCCCATGCCGCCGCCCAGGACGATGCCGTCCATGAAGGCCACGTACGGCTTGGGGTAGGTGGCGATGCGCTCGTTCATCGCGTACTCGTCGCGGAAGAACTCCTCGGCCTCCGCGAACCGCCCGGCCAGGAGCGAGGAGCGCAGGGAGACGACGTCACCGCCGGCGCACAGTCCCTTCTCCCCGGCGCCGCGGATCAGCACGCCGCGCACGGCGGGGTCCGCGGCCCAGTCGGTCAGGGCCGCGTCGATCGCCCGGACCATGTCCTGCGTCAGCGCGTTCAGGGCGCGCGGACGGTTCAGCGTGATGCGGCCGAGGCCGTCGCGGACCTCGAGGAGCACCTCGTCCGCCGCCCCGTCCCGTGCGGCCGTGGGGGCCGTCGTCGCCGTGGTCTGCGCGCCGCTCATCGGTGCTGCCACCGCGCCTCGCGCTTGGCCGCGAACGCGTCCATGCCCTCCTTCTGGTCCGCCGTGGCGAACGCGGCGTGGAACACGCGGCGCTCGAAGGCGATGCCCTGGGTGAGCGTGGTCTCGAACGCGGCGTTGACGGCCTCCTTGGCCATCCAGGAGGCCGGCTTGGACTTGGACGCGATGGTCGCGGCCACCTCCAGCGCCTCCTCGAGGGCCTTCTCGTCGGCCACCACGCGGGAGACGAGCCCGATGCGCTCGGCCTCCTCCGCCCCGATCATGCGGCCGGTGAGGATCATGTCCATGGCCTTCGCCTTGCCCACGGCGCGGGTCAGGCGCTGGGAGCCGCCCATGCCGGGGATGACGCCGAGGTTGATCTCGGGCTGGCCGAACTTCGCGCCCTCGCCGGCCACGAGCACATCGGCCATCATGGCCAGCTCGCAGCCGCCGCCGAGGGCGTAGCCGGTCACGCACGCCACGATGGGGGTGCGGGCACGGGTGAGCCCGTCCCAGCCGGCGAACCAGTCGGCCGCGTACATCTCGGAGAACTCCTTGGTGGCCATCTCCTTGATGTCCGCGCCGGCGGCGAACGCCTTGGGGGAGCCGGAGAGCAGGATCGCCCCGATCTCCGGGTCGGTGTCCAGCTCCTGCACCGCCGCGACGACAGCACGCATCGTCGCCTCGTTCAGCGCGTTCAGGGCCTTCGGCCGGTTCAGGCGGATGTGGCCGACCCGGCCCTGCCGCTCCACGATGATCGGCGACTCGGCGCCGTCCGGGGTGGTCTGCTCGCTCATGCCTCGCTCCTGTCCGTGTGTGATGCTCGGATGTCCTCGATGATGCCGGAAAAGTCGCGGGCGGCGCCTTCTCCGGCGGCGTACTCGGCGTATTTGGCCTGCGCGAGGCGCCCCAGGTCGGCCGCCACGCCCTGCTCGTCCAGGGCCGCGAGCGCGAGCCCGAGGTCCTTGGCCATCAGGGCGCCGGCGAAGCCGGGCTGGAAGTCCCGGTTCGCGGGGGAGCCGGGGACGGGGCCAGGCACCGGGCAGTTGGTGGTCAGGGACCAGCACTGCCCGGAGGCCTTGCTCATCACGTCATACAGGGCCTGGTGCTGCAGGCCCAGGCGCTCGCCCAGGACGAAGGCCTCGGCGACGGCGATCTGCGTGACCCCCAGCACCATGTTGTTGCAGATCTTCGCGGCCTGGCCCAGGCCGGCGGCCCCGCAGTGCACGATCCGCGCGCCCATGACCTCGAGCAGCGGCAGCACCTCGGCGTACACCTCGTCCGAGGCGCCCACCATGAAGGCGAGGGTGCCGGCCTCGGCGCCCACCTGGCCGCCCGAGACCGGCGCGTCGGCCGCCCGCATGCCCGCCGCCTCCGCCGCCGCGGCCGCCTCGCGGGCCTCGGCGACGTCGATGGTCGAGCAGTCCAGGAACACGGTGCCGGGGCGGGCGGCGGCGAGCAGGCCGCCGTCGCCGTCCTCACCCCGGTAGACGTCCAGCACCAGGCGTCCGTGGGGGAGCATGGTCAGCACGACGTCGGCCGCCGCGGCCGCCGCGGCCGTGTCCGTGACGGTCTCGACGCCGGCCGCGCGGGCCTTCTCGAGGGCCTCGGGGACGAGGTCGAAGCCGAGCACGCGGTGGCCCGCGGCGGCGAGGTTGGCGGCCATGGGGCCGCCCATGTGGCCGAGGCCGAGGAACAGAACGGTGGTCATGGGGTCCTCCTGGTCGGGACGGGCTGCGGGGCGGTCACGAGCCGGCCGGCATCACGAAGCTGGCGCCCTCGCGCACGCCGGAGGGCCAGCGCGTGGTGACGGTCTTCGTCTTGGTGTAGAACTTCAGCCCGTCCGTGCCGTGCTGGTTCAGGTCGCCGAAGCCGGAGGCCTTCCAGCCGCCGAAGGTGTAGTAGGCGATCGGCACGGGGATCGGCACGTTCACGCCGACCATGCCGGTGTCCACGCGGGTGGAGAAGTCGCGGGCGGCGTCGCCGTCGCGGGTGAAGATGGCCACGCCGTTGCCGAACTCGTGCTCGTTCACGAGCGTGAGCGCCTCCTCGTAGTCCTTCGCGCGGACCACGGAGAGCACCGGGCCGAAGATCTCCTCGCGGTAGATGCTCATCTGCGGGGTGACGCGGTCGAACAGGGTGGCGCCCACGTAGAAGCCGTCCTCGTGGCCCTCGACGACGACGCCCCGGCCGTCCTCGACCAGTTCGGCGCCCGCCTCGACGCCGGCCGCGATGCAGCCCTCGATGCGTTCCTTCGCGTCCTTCGAGACGACGGGGCCGAAGTCCGAGGACGCCTCGAGCGACGGGCCGACCCTGAGGTCCTTCACGCGCTCGCGGAGCAGCGCGATCAGGCGGTCGGCGGTCTCCTCGCCGACCGGGACGGCCACGGAGATCGCCATGCAGCGCTCGCCGGCGGAGCCGAAGGCGGCGCCGACCAGGGCGTCGGCGGCCATCTCGAGGTCCGCGTCCGGCATGATCACGGCGTGGTTCTTGGCCCCGCCGAAGCACTGGGCGCGCTTGCCCATGCGGCCGGCGTGCGCGTAGATGGACTGCGCGATCGGGGTGGAGCCGACGAAGCCGACGGCCTTGACGCGCGGGTCCTCGATGAGCGCGTCCACGGCGGTCTTGTCGCCGTGGACCACGTTGAGGGCGCCGGCGGGCATGCCGGCCTCGAGGGCCAGCTCGGCCAGGCGCACCGGCACGGAGGGGTCACGCTCGGAGGGCTTGAGGACGAAGGCGTTGCCCGCCGCCAGGGCGATGCCGGCCTTCCACAGCGGGATCATCGCCGGGAAGTTGAAGGGCGTGATGCCCACGGCCACGCCGAGGGGCTGGCGGATGGAGTGCACGTCGATGCCGGTGCCCGCGTCGGCGGTGAACTCACCCTTGAGCAGGTGCGGGGCGCCCGCGGCGAACTCCACGACCTCGATGCCGCGCTGGATGTCGCCCTTGGCGTCCGGGACGGTCTTGCCGTGCTCCTGGGCGAGCACGGTGGCCAGCTCGTCCATGTTCTCGTTGATCAGGTCGACCCAGCGCAGCAGGATGCGGCCGCGGCGCTGCGGATTCAGCGTCGACCACGCGGCGAAGCCCTCCTCGGCGGAGGCCAGGGCGGCGTCGATCTCCTCGGCGGAGGCCAGCGGTACGCGGCCCGCCACGCTGCCCGTGGCCGGGTGGTAGACGTCGCTGTGCCGGCCGGAGGCGCCCTCGCGCCGCTCGCCGTGCACGAAGTGGGGGATCACGGGGGCGGTCTCGGTGGGCGCGATCTTCTCGGACATGGGGGCTCCTCGCGGGTCCAGGCGGATGGGCGGACGTCGTTGGGCGCCGCCCACGGCGGGCGTGACGGGCCCGGCCGTGCATGTGATCTGGGTTACTCATCCGCTAATCTAGGATGAGAACGTAGGACATGCAACTATCGAACTCGGGGGGTATCCCGAGGAGGAAGGGAGGGTCCGTCCATGGACCTGTCGAACCAGAGCGCGATCGTCACCGGCGGGGCCTCGGGCCTCGGCCACGCCACCGCCCGCCGCCTGGCGGACGCGGGCGCCGCCGTCGTGGTGGTGGACCTGCCGGACCGCGAGGGCGAGACCGTCCGCGCGGACGCTGTGGCCTCCCTCGGCCCCCGCGCGCGCTTCGTGACGGGCGACGTCACCGCCGAGGACACCGCCCGCGAGGCCGTGGCCGCCGCGCTGGAGACCGGGCCGCTGCGGGTGCTGGTCAACTGCGCCGGCGTGGCGACGCCGGGCAAGCTCGTGGGTCGCGACGGGCCGCTGTCCGCCGAGGTGCTGAGCCGGGTCCTGGCGATCAACACGGTCGGCACCGTGTCGATGATGGCCCAGGCCGCCGCCGCGATGAGGGCGCAGGAGCCGCTCGGCGAGGACCGCGGCGTCATCGTGAACACCGCGTCCGTGGCGGCCTACGACGGGCAGATCGGCCAGATCGCGTACTCCGCCTCCAAGGGCGCCGTGGTCGCGCTGACCCTGCCCGCGGCCCGCGAGCTCGCCTCCTCGCAGATCCGCGTGGTCACGATCGCCCCCGGCCTCATGGAGACGCCCATGATGGCCGGCCTGCCCGAGGCCGCCCGCGAGGCGCTGTCCACCAAGACCCCGCATCCGGCCCGCCTCGGCCGGCCCGAGGACTACGCGCTGCTGGTCGAGCAGATCGTGTCCAATCCGTTCCTGAACGGCGAGGTCATCCGGCTCGACGGCGCCGTGCGCCTCGAGCCCCGCTGAGCCGGGCGGCCGGAGAGAGCGTCAGGAGGAGGTGTGCTCCGCCGTCGCGGGCGCGCCGGCGTCGAGGCCGTCGACCTGGAAGTCGCCGGCCTCGGCGCGGAACCGGCCGAGGACGTCGATGAGGGTGTCCACGTCCGCCGGATCGAAGCCGGAACGGCCGAAGACCTCGGCGTTGAGCGTCTCCGTGGCGGCGACGGCGACGCGCCGGCCCTCGTCCGTGAGGGCGAGCACGAGCGCGCGGCGGTCCGACTCGTGGGGGGTGCGCTCCACCAGCCCGGCGGCCTCGAGCCGGTCCACCGCATTGGTCACCGAGGTGGGGTGGACCTGCAGGAGCGCGGACGCCTTGGACATCCGCATCCGCTTCTCGCGTGAGAAGTTCAGCAGCGCCAGGAGCTCGTACCGCGCGAAGGTGAGCCCATAGGGCTTGAGCGCGGCCTGCGTCCGACCCAGCAGGATCTGCTGGGCCCGCATGATCGAGGTGATGGCGGCCATCGGGCGGGCGACGTCACCCCATCCGTGACGCTCCCAGTTCCGGGCGGCCTCCCGGATGGGGTCCTGGGCGAGGGGTGGCTTCTTCATGGCGCTCCAGACTAGCGGCGCACCGGGGGTCCCCCGCCACCGCCGGACGAGGACGGGGCGGCGGCGGGGAACGGCCCGGTCAGCGCTGCAGGTCCAGGTCCTCCTCGCGGAACTCGGTCCCGTAGCCGTCCGGGGCGGCGCCCGTCTGGGCGCGCTCGACCTCGGCCTTGCGCAGCTCCACGCGGCGGATCTTGCCCGAGATGGTCTTCGGCAGCTCGAGGAACTCGATGCGCCGGATGCGCTTGTACGGGGGCAGCTGGGTGAGCGTGAACTGCAGGATCGCCCGGGCGGTCTCCGCGGTGGGTTCGTGGCCCGGGGCGAGGGTGACGAAGGCCTTCGGCACGGCCAGGCGCAGCTCGTCCGGGGTGGGGACGATCGCGCCCTCCATCACGGCCGGGTGCTTGACCAGCACCGACTCCAGCTCGAACGGGGACACCTTGTAGTCCGAGGACTTGAAGACGTCGTCCGCGCGGCCCACATAGGTCAGCACGCCGTTCTCGTCGCGGCGGGCGATGTCACCGGTGTGGAACACGCCGTCGCGGAACACCTCGTCCGTCTTCTCCTGGTTGCCGTAGTAGGACTTCAGCAGGCCCACCGGACGCGGGTCCAGGCGCAGGCAGATCTCGCCCTCCTCGGCCTCCTGGCCCGTGAGCGGGTCGAGCAGGGTGACGTCCATGCCGGGCAGCGGGCGGCCCATCGAGCCGATGACGACCTTCTGGCCGGGGGTGTTGGCGATCTGCAAGGTGGTCTCGGTCATGCCGAAGCCGTCGCGGATCGTGGTGCCCCACGCCCTGTGCACCTGGTCGATCACCTCGGCGTTGAGCGGCTCGCCCGCGGAGATGGTCTTGCTCGGCGGGGTCGTCAGCTGCGCCAGATCCGCCTTGATGAGCATGCGCCACACGGTGGGCGGGGCGCAGAAGCTCGTGACGCCGTAGCGCTCCATGTTGGCCATCAGGGCCGCGGGGTCGAACTTGCGGGCGTTGTGCACGAAGATCGTGGCCTCCGCGATCCACGGGGCGAAGAAGTTGGACCACGCGTGCTTGGCCCAGCCCGGGGAGGCCACGTTGAGGTGCACGTCGCCCGGCTCCAGACCGATCCAGTAGAGCGTCGTGAGGTGGCCGACCGGGTACGAGGTGTGGGTGTGCTCCACGAGCTTCGGCTTCGAGGTGGTGCCCGAGGTGAAGTAGAAGAGCAGCGTCTCGTCCGCGGGGGTCGGCTCGGCCGGGGCCAGCTCGGTGGCGGCGTCGGCGGCGTCGTCGTAGGAGAGCACGGTGTGGCCGGCGACCTCCGGGGCGCGGCGCGCCGGGCCCTCCGCGAAGACGCCCGGCACGTGCACCAGGTGCAGGCCCTCGCCGACGCCGGCGAACTTGGCCAGGTCCTCGGCGCCGGCCACGGCCCACGCGGCGCCGGCGCGCGTCACGCGGTCCTCGAGGTCCCCGGAGGTCATCTGCGTGGTGGTGGGCACCATGACCACCCGCAGCTTGATGCAGGCGAGCATGAACTCCCACAGCTCCACCTGGTTGTTCAGCATCAGGATGAGGCGGTCGCCGCGGCGCAGGCCCTGCGCGGAGAGCCAGTTCGCCACCCGGCTGGAGGCCGCGGAGAGCTCGGCGAAGGTGCGTTCGGTGCTGCGCCCGTCGTCCTCGGCGATGATCAGCGCCGGCACGTCCGCGCGGGCCGGGTCCTGGGCCAGGCGGTCGAACCAGTCGAAGCCGAAGTTGAAGTGCTCGAAGCGGGGCCACTCGAACTCGGCGCGGGCGCGCTCATAGTCGGTCTGGCACTCGACCAGCAAGTCGCGGGCCGCGCGGAACACCTCCGTCGGCGACGGGGCGGCGACGGCGGTGGGGTCCTGGACGGTCATGGGTCCCTCCTCGGGGTGGCTGCTGAACGGATCCTTGGCCGGGGGTCTGTGATCTGGAACACTACTGGCAGACCTGGATAGTTGGAAGTCCTACAGTCGGATTCGCGGCGAAACCGCCCGCTGTCGTCGGACCGCCCCCGAAGGAGAGCCATGACCGCCATCGCCGACCGCCCCGTCCCCGCCTCCGGCGCGCCCGCCGTCACCCCCGGCCTGCCCCACGTGGACCTGCTGCGCCTGCGGGACCGCCTCGAGCCGGCCGAGCGTGCCCGGCTCGACGCGATCGAGGACCACCTCCAGACCCGCGTGCGGCCGCACCTGACCCGGTACTGGGACGCCGAGGAGTTCGCGTTCGACCTGCTGCCGGGCCTGGCCGAGCTGGGTCTGGGGCGCCTCGTCCTGGACGGCTCGTCCTCGCTGTTCCAGCAGCTCGTGCACGCGGAGATCTCCCGTGTGGACCTCTCCCTGTCCGCCCTCGTGGGCATCCACAACGAGCTCAACCTCGGCATGATCGCCGGCCTGGGCTCGGAGCGCCAGAAGGCCACGTGGCAGGGGCGCCTCGAGTCCTTCGACGCCCTGGGCGCGTTCTGCCTCACCGAGCCGGACCACGGCTCGGACATCGCCGGCGGCCTCGCCACCACCGCCACCCGCGACGGCGACGAGTGGGTCATCCGCGGTGCCAAGCGCTGGATCGGGGCCGGCACGATCGCCGACGTCGCGCTCGTCTGGGCGCGCGACACCGCCGACGGCGAGATCAAGGGCTTCGTGGTGCCCACCGACACCCCCGGCTACGAGGCCACCAAGATCAGCGGGAAGATGGGCCTGCGGATCATGCAGAATGCGGACATCACCCTGGACGTGCGCCTGCCCGCGGACGCGATCCTGCCCGGCGCCACCACCTTCGCCGCCACCCGCGCCCTGCTGCGCGACTCGCGCATGTGGGTCGGCTGGCAGGGCGTCGGCGCGCAGATGGGCGTGCTGGACGTGCTGCGCTCCTACGCGCTGCGGCGGGAGCAGTTCGGCCGCCCGCTGGCCGCGTTCCAGCTGATCCAGGCCCAGATCGCCGAGGTCGCCGGCAACCTGGCCGCCTCCGCTGGGATGATGCTCCAGGTGGACGCCCTGCGGCAGGAGGGGCGGATGGAGATGATGCACGCGGCGATGGCCAAGGCCACCTCGACCCGGCTGGCCCGGTCCTCGGCGGCGCTCGCCCGCGACGCCCTCGGCGGCAACGGCCTGCTCACGGAGCACGAGATCGCCAAGATCATGGGGGACGTGGAGGCCATCTACTCCTACGAGGGCTCCTACGGCATGAACACCCTGATCGTGGGGCGGGCCCTCACCGGCGTCTCGGCCTTCGTGTGAGCCACGCGTCCTGCAGGTCTTGGACCAGCGGGCGGTGGGCGATGAGCAGCAGCACGCCGGCCACCGGGATGACCACCTCGAAGCCCAGCCAGAGGTAGCCGGCCGCGCCCGCCACCCCGCCCAGGAAGAACAGGGCCACGAGCAGCGCCAGCAGTCCCACGCGCCGCGGTTCCCCGACGACGGGGGCCGCGGCCCCGGGCGCGTTGCGGTACAGGATCTTGCCGAGCTCGACGCCGATGTCCGTGACCATGCCCGTCACGTGCGTGGTGCGGATCGGCCACGCCCCGATGCGGGTGATCAGCGCGTTCTGCAGGCCCATGGTGAAGCACAGCACGGCCACCACGACGAGCGGCCGGTGCGCATCGCGGACGTGCTCGGCGAGCAGGCCGAACACCAGCATGCCGACGCCCTCGAGCAGGAGGATGTTGGCGTACCGCGACCGGAGGCCGTTGACCCGGCCCCAGTTGAACACCAGCGCGCAGACGACCGCGCCCAGGATGAACATGGCCAGCGCGAGCAGGCCCGTGCCGACCAGACCCGGGGCGTGGAGGACCGCCGCGTCCGCCATGGACGCCACGATCCCCGTCATGTGGGACGTGTACGTGGCCACGGCGACGAAGCCCACGGAGTTGAGGATCCCCGCGATCGCGGTCAGCACCAGCGCCAGGTGGGTGTTGCGGCGCACGGTGCGCTCGGGGGCGCACAGGTTGAGCACCCCGCCACCCTACGACCGGACGCCGCCGTCGGCGCCGACGCGGGAGGCGCCGTCGTCGACGCCCCCCGTCACCGTGCCCGGGCTCAGTAGCTGGAGTAGCCGTCCTCCGACAGGGTGTGCTTCTCGTCTCCGGTGATGGCGGGGTTGAACACCGAGATCAGGTGCATGTCCTCGGTGCCGCCGCGCAGGTCGTGCGGCTCGTGGTCCGGCAGGACGTAGATGACGCCCGGCGTGATCTCGTGGACGGTGCCGTCCGGCTCCACCACGGAGCCGTTGCCCGCGATGCAGTAGTAGGCCTCCTGGTGGTGGCGGTACTGGAGCTTCGAGGACGATCCGGCGCGCACGATCGTGTGGGCGACGGCGAAGCCCATCTCGTCCTTCGCGGTGAGGAGGCGTTCGGAGGTGCCTCCGCCCCACTCGACCTTCTCGACGTCGTTCCGGCTGCGGGTGTACATGGGTGGATCTCTCCCTCGGTCGGCTCGGGGGCGGAGGAACACGCCCGCCCGTCCTCGCCACGGTAGGCACGGGCGCGTGGGGCGACTCAACCCCTCCCGGTCGCCCTGTGACGCGGCCTACACGTGTGGGATACTGGCGGCACGCCGCATGCCCCGCGCGGGAGAGCGTCGGCGCGCGTCCTGCCCCGGCCGGCCGCGTGAGCAGGCCGCCGAAGGAGCAAACCCTCCCCGGGAATCTCTCAGGCATCCGTACCGCGTGGGGTCAGGCGCTCTGGAAAGCGTCTCACTCCGCCGCGCCCGCGTCCGGACCGAGACCACCGACGGTGCAAGCCGCCCACCCGGGCGTCGGAAACTCTCAGGTCCATGACAGAGCGGGGAGGAGCAGACCCACGCCGTGACCACGGCAGGATCCCCCCGGAGGTACCCCGTGACCAGCCCCCAGACCACCGAGAGCACGACCGCGCTGCCCCACGAGCGCGTCGAGCCCAAGGACGCCGCCTCGGCCCCCTTCGTGGCCCGCCACATCGGCCCGCGCCCCGCGGACGTCGAGCACATGCTGCAGACCCTGGGCTACGACTCGCTCGAGGCCCTCGTGGACACCGCCGTCCCCGCCGGCATCCGCCAGCCGAAGCCCCTCGAGCTGCCCGCCCCGCTGACCGAGTCCGCGGTCCTGGAGCAGCTGCGCGAGATCGCCGGCCGCAACGTCATGAAGACCCAGATGATCGGGCAGGGCTTCTCGGACACCGTCACCCCGGGCGTCATCCTCCGCAAGGTGCTGGAGAACCCGGCCTGGTACACGGCCTACACGCCGTACCAGCCGGAGATCTCCCAGGGCCGCCTCGAGGCCCTCCTGAACTACCAGACGATGGTCCAGGACCTCACCGGCCTGGACATCGCCAACGCCTCCCTGCTGGACGAGGCCTCCGCCGCCGCCGAGGCCGTGCTCCTCATGCACCGTGCCAACCGTCGCAGGACCGACGGCGTCACCCTCCTCGACGCGGACCTCTTCCCGCAGACCCTCTCCGTGGTGCGCCTGCGCGCCGAGGCCGTGGGCATCGACGTGCGCGTGGCCGACCTCTCCGCAGGCATCCCGGAGGACGTCCGCGCCGAGGTCGAGGAGAAGGGCCTGTGCGGCGTCGTGCTGCAGCAGCCCGGCGACTCCGGCCGCATCCACGACCACGCCGCCGTCATCGCGCAGGCCAAGGAGGCCGGCGCCCTCGTGACCGTCGCCGCGGACATCCTCTCCCTCGCCCTGATCACTCCGCCCGGGGAGCAGGGTGCGGACATCGCCGTCGGCTCCACGCAGCGCTTCGGCGTGCCCCTGTTCTTCGGCGGCCCCCACGCCGCCTACATGGCCGTGAAGGAGGGCCTGCAGCGCAGCATGCCGGGCCGCCTCGTGGGCGTCTCCCACGACGACGCCGGCAAGCCCGCCTACCGCCTCGCCCTCCAGACGCGCGAACAGCACATCCGGCGCGAGAAGGCCACCTCCAACATCTGCACCGCCCAGGCGCTGCTCGCGATCGTCGCCTCGATGTACGCCGTCTACCACGGCCCCCAGGGCATCGCCCGCATCGCCCGCCACGCCCACGCCCAGGCCGTCCGCCTGGCGGAGGCGCTGCGGGCCGGTGGCGTCGAGGTCGCCGAGGAGCACTTCTTCGACACGATCACCGTCCGCGTGCCCGGCCGGGCCGAGCAGGTCCTGCAGGCCGCCGAGGAGAACGGCGTGAACCTGCGCCTGGTGGACGCGGACACCCTGCGGATTGCCGCCGATGAGACCACCGTCGACGCCGACCTCGTGGCCGTCCTGACGGCGTTCGGCCTGGACGCGGGCTCCCTGCCGGCCTCCGCGCACGAGGGCGCCGTGGCCACCCCGGCCGTGCCGGAGTCGCTGCGCCGCTCCTCCGCGTTCATGACGCACCCGGTGTTCAACACCCACCACTCGGAGACGAAGATGCTGCGCTACCTGCGCCGCCTCTCCGGCTACGACCTGGCGCTGGACCGCACCATGATCCCGCTGGGCTCGTGCACCATGAAGCTCAACGCCACCGCGGAGATGGAGGCCATCTCCTGGCCCGAGTTCTGCTCCATCCACCCGTTCGCGCCCGACCACCAGACCGAGGGCTGGCGGTTCCTGATCGCGGACCTGGAGTCCAAGCTCGCCGAGATCACCGGCTACGCGGGCGTCTCGGTGGCCCCGAACGCCGGCTCGCAGGGTGAGTTCGCGGGCCTGTGGGCCATCCGCCAGTACCACCTGGCCCGCGGCGAGGGCGAGCGGGACATCTGCCTGATCCCGGCCTCCGCCCACGGCACCAACGCGGCCTCGGCCGTGCTGGCGGGGCTGAAGGTCGTCGTCGTCGCCACCGCCGACGACGGCACGATCGACGCCGCCGACCTGGGCGCCAAGATCGCGGCCAACGAGGGCCGCATCGCGGCCATCATGATCACCTACCCCTCCACGCACGGCGTGTACGACGCCGACGTCAAGGAGGTCTGCGCCACGGTGCACGCCGCGGGCGGCCAGGTGTACATCGACGGCGCCAACCTCAACGCGCTCGTGGGCCTGGCCCAGCCGGGCGAGTTCGGCGGAGACGTCTCCCACCTGAACCTGCACAAGACGTTCTGCATCCCGCACGGCGGCGGGGGCCCGGGCGTGGGCCCCGTGGCGGTGGGCGAGCACCTGGTGCCGTACCTGCCCTCCCGCGAGGCCCTGATGACCGCGGCCCCGCACGGCTCGGCCGGCGTGCTGCCCATCTCCTGGGCCTACATCCACCTGATGGGCGCCGAGGGCCTGCGCTCCGCCACCGCGCACGCGCTGCTGGGCGCCAACTACATCTCCCGCCGCCTCGCGCCCCTCTACCCGACGCTGTACACGGGCAACGACGGCCTCGTGGCGCACGAGTGCATCCTCGACCTGCGCGAGCTCACGGCCCGCACGGGCGTGACCGCCGAGGACGTGTGCAAGCGCCTCATCGACTACGGGTTCCACGCCCCCACCCTGGCGTTCCCCGTGGCCGGCACGCTCATGGTGGAGCCCACCGAGTCCGAGGACCTCGAGGAGATCGAGCGGTTCATCGAGGCGATGGAGGCCATCCACGCCGAGATCACCGCCGTCACCCCGGAGACCGTGGCGGACTCCGTCCTGCGTCGCGCCCCGCACACCCTCAACGTCCTGATGGCCGACGAGTGGGATCGCCCCTACTCGCGCGCCCAGGCGGGCACGCCGGTGCCGAGCCTGCGTCTGGACAAGTACCTGCCGCCGGTGGGCCGCATCGACGGCGCCTACGGCGATCGCAACCTCGTGTGCTCGTGCCCGCCGCCCGAGGCGTTCGAGGGCGCCGTGGCCGACACCGCCGACGAGGACTGAGAGGATCACCCCCATGAGCGATTCGACGCGCAACTCCCCGCTGCACCCGGTCCACGAGGCCGCGGGCGCCACGTTCACGGACTTCGGCGGCTGGAACATGCCCCTGAAGTACGGCTCCGAGCTGGCCGAGCACAAGGCCGTCCGCACCTCCGCAGGCCTGTTCGACCTCTCCCACATGGGCGAGATCCGGGTCACCGGCCCGGAGGCCGGGGCCATGCTGGACCACGCCCTCTCGAGCGTGCTCTCCACGTTGAAGCCCGGCCGCGCCAAGTACGCCCTGTGCCTGACGGACGCCGGCACCATCCTCGACGACACGATCGTCTACCGGATGGACGACGGCGAGGCCGGCTCCGAGCCCGACTACCTGGTGGTGCCCAACGCCGGCAACATCGCCGCGGTCCACACCGCCCTGAACCAGCGGGCGTCGGGCTGGGACGCCGTCGTCGAGGACGAGTCCTCGACCACCGCCCTCGTGGCCGTGCAGGGCCCGCAGGCCGAGAAGATCCTCGCCCGGGCCATGCCGGAGGCCGCGGCGCAGCTGGCCGAGCTGAAGTACTACGGCCACCTGACCCTGACCGTGCCCACGGACGCCGGTGACGTCATCGCCGTCGTCGCCCGCACCGGCTACACCGGCGAGGACGGCTTCGAGCTGTTCCTGCCCGCCGCCTCCACCGCCGAGGCCGGCGACCGCGGCTCCGCCGTGTGGAACACGATGCTCTCGGCCGCGGACGAGGCGGGCGTGGAGCTGACGCTGTGCGGGCTCGCCTCGCGGGACTCGCTGCGCCTGGAGGCGGGCATGCCGCTCTACGGCAACGAGCTGGACACCGGGCACCAGCCGCACGCCTCTGGCGTCGGCTTCGCGGTGCCCGCGAGCAAGGAGGCCGACTTCGTCGGACGATCCGCGCTGGTCGGCAGGGACGACGTCGAGGAGGTCCTCGTGGGGCTGCAGGGCGCGGGTCGGCGTGCCGCCCGGCACGGTTACGCCGTGCTGGACGAGTCCGGCGAGCGGGTGGGCGAGGTGACCTCGGGCGCCCCCAGCCCGACCCTCGGACACCCCATCGCCCTGGCCCGTGTCCGCCGCGACGTGGCCGCCGAGGGCACGTCCCTGCAGGTGGACCTGCGCGGCCGCGGCGAGCCGTTCACCGTGGTGGCCACGCCGTTCTACCGCCGGGAGCGCTGAGCCCGACGCAGCCGTCCCTCGGCCCGCCGCTCGGCGGTCCCGGGGCCCTTCGCTAGACTCGGGCTCCGGGCCGTCGTCGCGGCCCCCCGTCCCGCCGTCCACCTGCAGGAAGTCCGCATGACTCACGTCGCCGCCCGTGCCCGGGTCCCCCTGAAGGGGCTGCTGGTCTTCCTCGCCGTCGCCGCCGTCCTGCTCCTGCTGGGCATCGTCACCGTCCTCCGCGGCGTGGCCGCCGACGCCGCCCGCGTGGACATCGTCACCGTGCTGGACGGCAACACCGTGGTGGTGAACCAAGGCGGCACCGAGCGGACCGTGGTCCTCGCCGGCGTCACGAGCGCGGGCCGCAACCCGGAGGGCCTCAAGGTCGGCCCCAACCTCTGCATGGGGGAGGAGTCCTACTCCTGGCTGCGTGATCGGCTCCCGCAGGGGGCGACCGCGAGCATGACCACCTCGGACGAGGGCGCGCCCGAGGGGATGGAGAGCGCGGTCATCTCGATCGGCGGCGGCACCGTCAACGTGGCCATGGCGGAGGCCGGCATGGCCGCCCCCACGGAGGTCGCCGTCGGCAAGCGCCTGGCGGAGGAGATCGCCCAGGCCAATCAGGAGGCCGTGGGTCGCGGCGTGGGGCTCTACGACATCGAGGAGCCCTGCACGTACCAGAACCGGCTCTACGAGGCCCAGTTCGCCCTGGAGCAGATCCCGGAGGACGCGGAGGCGTCCCTGACGAAGATCGACGAGCGAGCGGTGGAGTACGCGGCCGGCCTGGACCAGGTGCGCCTGGTGCAGCAGGAGATACGGGCCCTCGACCCGGAGAACGGCACGTTCGCCGACCTCGCCTACGGGCCGGCCAAGGAGTCGCTCCTGGCCGAGGCGGACCCGGTGGTGGAGCACGGGATGCAAGTCCTGAAGGACCTCAACACGCGGCGCAACGAGATCGCGGCCCGTGGCTGACCCCGCCGCGCTCAGTCCAGGGCGAGGGTGACGAGCCCGAGCTGGGCCGCCCGGATGATCAGCTGGACGCGGTCGCGGACCTCCAGCTTGGCCATGATCCGCGTGAGGTTGGCCTTGACCGTGGACTCGGAGACGAAGAGGTTCGCGGCGATCTCCGGGTTCGACTGACCCCTGGCCAGCAGCCGCAGCACGCCCAGCTCCCGCTCGGTGAGGTCGGAGCCGTCGGGGCTGCCGGGCTGCACCGAGGTGGGGCCCACCGTCGGCCGGTCCCGCTCGATCGAGGCGAGCAGCTTGGTCGCCACGGCGGGGGAGAGCACGGACTCGCCGCGATGGACGGCCTGAATGGCGCCCAGGATGGCCGGCGGCTCCGCGTCCTTGAGGAGGTAGCCGCCCGCTCCGGCGCGCAGGGCCGGCACGAGGTAGTCCTCGGACGTGAACGTGGTGATCGCCAGGACCCGGATCGCGGGGTGGGTGTCCTTGATCCGGCGTGTGGCCTCCACCCCGTTCATCAGGGGCATCTGCATGTCCATCAGGACCACGTCCGGCTCGATGGCGGCGCACGCCTCCACGGCTTCGACGCCGTTGGCGACCACACCCACGCAGGTCATGCCGGGGGCAGAGTCGACGAGCACGCGGAGCGCGCCGCTCATGAGCGGCTGGTCGTCGGCGATCAGGATGCGCAGCTCTTCGGACACGCACGTCAGCGTAACCGGTGCTGTGGCGCATGCCACCTTGTCGGCGTCGGGGCGAGGCCGGGGTGCCCGCCGGCCGTCATCTGCGCCATGCCGCGGCGCGGCCTGTGCGCGGCGTGCACCATTTGTGACGGGCGTCATACATACTGGGGCCATGAAGACTCGCGCTCTCCTCGCTTCCGCTCTCCTTCTCGCCTCCACCCTCGTCGGCGCTCCGGCCGCCGCCGCCTCGGCGGCCTCGGCCGAGGACGACGTCGTCACGACCCTGGGCCTCGGCAAAGGCACTGCGGAGTGGACGTGCCGCCACTTCGGCATCTGGTGCGACTGACCCCGGGGCGGTCCGCCCCCGATGCCTGATTCGAGCCCATCGACCCCCTCCGTCCGGAGCGGCGCGCCCTCCCGGGCGCGCCGCTCTTCGGCGTGGCGTCAGGCGCGCAGCCTGCGGTGGCGCGCGTTCTGGGCCGCGGCGCCGCTGAGCCGCCTCTATCTCGCCTTCGGGTCGGCGTTCCTGCTCGCCTCGACCGCGTCCGACATCGGTCTGTTCGGCCCGGGCCACGGCGTCATCCCGGTCCTGGACGGGATCGCCATCGCGTCGGCGACCAGCGCCTTCCTCGCCCAGTGGTGGCGCAGCACGGTGGGCTTCGCCCTGCTCCTGCCCGGGGCCGTCGCGACCGTCGTCGGCGGTTCCGAGGTGCTCTTCGCCGTCGTCGCGCCCGTGGTCCTCGGGGCCGTCGCGGCGACCGCCCGTTCCTGGGGGTTCGTCGTCACGGCCGCCGTCCTGGCGCTGACCTGGGGCGTCGCCCAGCCGTTCGCGGTGGGTCAGGCGAACGCGACGTGGTTCATCCTGCTGCTCATGTCCATGGGCCTCGGCGGCGGGCTCTTCATCCGCGAGAGCCTGACCCGGCGGGAGCGGGATCGCCGCCGGGTGTTCGAGGCGGAGGAGCGGGCCCGGCTGGCCGCCGAGGCCGAGCGTCGCTCCCTGGCCCGCGATCTGCACGACGTGGTCGCGCACAACCTCACGATCATCTCGATGCAGGCCCGGACGGCACGCTACCTCGGCACTCCGGAGGCGGCTCAGGGCGTGCTGGACGTGGTGGGCGACTCCGCGAAGGACGCGCTGCGGGACCTGCGGCGCATGCTCTCCATCCTCCAGGAGGACGGGATCGTGGACCCGAGCGGTGAGCCGGGCGCCGCGGGGGGCGCGGACGGGGCGACGTCCGCGGATCCGGTGCTGTCCGTGGCCCAACTGGCCGAGGAGCTGCGCAGTCTCGGAATGACGGTGGAGACGGACGTCCGCTGCGACCAGAACGCGATGCCGATCTCCGTGCGCTCCACCCTGCACCGGGTGCTCCAGGAGGCCACCACGAACGTCGCCAAGCACGCCGGCGAGGGCGCGCGCGTGTGCATCGAACTCCGCGACGCGGGGCCGGACGTGGTGCTCGAGGTGGAGAACACCGTCACCGAGCGGTCCGGCCCGCCGCAGTGGAACTCCTCCGGTGTGGGCCTGAACTCCATGCGGGATCGCGTGGCCACCTTCGGCGGCACGATCGAGGCCGGGCCGGGGGGCTGGGGGTGGCGGGTGCGCGCGGTGCTCCCCAGGTCCGTCTGACGAGGCCGACGCCGTCGCAGCGGCGGACCAGACCCATGTGACCTGCATCACATCAGGGCCCGAAAGTCTGCACCTTCCGCCACTGTCGGGGGCGCCGTCGTCCCTCCTAGAGTGGGTCATGCCCCATTGAGACGGTGCACAGTGCGAATCACGAGCCGGGATACATGCCTGAGGGGATGCGGGCCCCGGACGCGGTTCCGAGAAGGACGATGGCCATCCGGCCATCGTCCTTTTCGTTGTCGGGCGTGCTCAGGCCGGCTCGGCGGGCGACGGCTCCGGGGTGACCGTGCGGACGAGGGGACGGGCCGCCGTCCGGCCCAGGGCCATGAGCACGGCGGCCGGGAAGCCGATCACCGGGATGAGCATCGGCAGGATGCCCGCAGCGCCCTGCGTGAGCACCACCAGGCCGTAGAGCATGCCGATCAGCGCGTATGCCAGCACGTGGACCCACTGGTTGAGCACGTGCCGGAACGCCCAGTTCACGAGCAGGCACAGCGGCAGCCCCACCACCAGCCCGGCGACCCCGACCACCGTCAGCAGCGGTGTCAGGCTGCCGAAGGCCTGCAGGCCCGGGACCACGGCCAGGATCGCCACCACGGCGGCCATCACGAGGTTGGGCAGCAGCCAGGCCACGAGGAACCCGTTCAGTCCCATGCGCAGCTGCGGGCGGGGGCCGGAACGGGCCGCGCGGCGACGGGCACGGGCGGCGGACGCGACCGGGGCGGGGGTGGTCATGGCGGGAACTCTCCGGGAGGGGGATCGACGACGTCGGGCGGGTCCCCACTGTAGTGGGCCGGGCTGGACGGGCCCCGGGAGAGTTCCCGGTCAGGCGCGCCGGTCGCCGTCCACGTGGAAGGCCAGGTCCTCGACGCCGGGGAAGGACTCGATCTCCTGGAACGCGTCCCAGGCGTCGCTGTCCGCCTCGGCGTCCGCGGGCAGGGTCACCGTCAGGGCGCCGATCTCCCCGTCGATCACCTGCAGGCGCAGCTCGAGCTCGTGTCCTCCGGCGGATCCGGAGGCGAAGCGGCCGCGGACGGGCCAGACGCAGTCGTTCGGCACCGCGCGCCGGACGTCGTCGTCGGTCTGGACGACGAGCGGCACCCAGTCCGGGACCTCGCCGGCTTCACGGATGGCCTCGGCCACCGATGCGACGGTGCGCGCGTGCGGCAGCTGGGAGCGCAGCGCCTCAGCCCCGGGCAGGTCCCGGCCCTCGGCCAGCGCCGGGTCGAGCAGGGTCTCGAGCAGCACGCGCACCTCGACCGGCAGCTCGGCGGTGGCCTCCGGCTCGACCTCGTCGACCGGGTCCTCGTCCAGGCCGGCGGGTCCGGTGACGGCGAGTTCGACGGCGTCGCGGCGGGTCCGGCGGGCGTCCTCGTTGGCCAGCAGCATCGCCAGGGAGGCCGCTGCGGCCAGCGCGACGCGCGGGGCGGGGACGCCGACCCGCTGGAGCCCGCGCACCAGGGCACCGTCGATCCGGTCGTTCAGGCCGGTGGCACGCAGCGTGACCGCCGCGACCGCGCCGCCGACGGCCAGCCCGCCGAGCCCGCGCAGGGCACGCGCGGCGGGGGAGGGGGCCACCTCGCCGTCGGCGATCGCGGCGGTGTGGAGGGCGTTGGCGGTCTCGGCCGCGAGGACCGTGCCGCTGACGGCGGCCTCGAGCTCTGCGAGGGCCCGACGCTCGCGCCCTCGGCGGGCGTGCGGATCCAGCAGGGTGAGCCCGCCGACCGCGGCCGCCGCCGCCAGCCCGTAGAGCCGGCCGCCCGGGGCGAGGGCGCGCTGGCGCAGCGCGGGGAAGACGGCCTCGACGCCGTCGACGGGAACGGACGACGCCGAGTGGTGGACCTCGCCGGGGGCGGAAGGGGCGGGGGAGGGGAGCTTCATGCCCCCAGTGTGGCGCACCGCCCGGCTCAGGACGAGTCAGCGGCCCACGTGCGCGCTCAAGCGGAGCGCAGGCCGCCCTGCCACAGGGCGGCGAACGGCGTGCGGCCCTCCACCGCCTGCGCGATGCCGGCTCGCACGAACTCCTTGGCGCGGCGCGCGGCCTCGAGCGTGGTGGCACCCTTGGCCAACTCGGCGGTGACGGCGGCGGCGAGCGAGCAGCCCGCACCAGAGACGCCGGACTGGCCGATCTTCGGGGCGGAGAGCACCTCCACGGTGTCCCCGTCCACGAACACGTCCACGGCGTCCGGGCCGGGCAGGTGCATCCCGCCCTTGGCCAGGACGGCCGCGCCGGAGATCTCGTGGATGCGCCGAGCGGCCGCCGTCAGGTCCTCGACCGAGCGCACGGTCATGCCGGAGAGCTGCTCCGTCTCGAAGTGGTTCGGGGTGGTGAAGGTGGCCAGCGGCAGCAGCTCGGCCTTGAGCGCCTGGTCCGTGTCCAGGGCGTGGCCCGGCTCCTGGCCCTTGCAGATGAGCACGGGGTCCAGGACCACGTGGTCCCACTCGGCGCGGCGCAGGGCCGCGGCCGAGGTGCGGATGACCTCCGGGGAGCCCTGCATGCCCAGCTTCACGGTGCGCAGCCGCTCCGGGTAGTCGCCCTGGATGGCGTCGAGCTGCTGCTGGAGGATCTCGGTGGGCACGGGGAAGAAGCGGTGGTTCCAGTCGTCCTCCGGGTCGAAGGAGACGATGCAGGTCAGCGCCACGATGCCGAAGACGCCGAGTTCCTGGAACGTCTTGAGGTCGGCCTGGGCGCCGGCGCCGCCGGTGGCCTCGGACCCGGCGATGGTCAGGGCGAGCGCGGGGGCGGAGGCGGAGTGCTGGGGGGAGTGAGCGGTCTGGGGCATGCGCCCATGGTAGGACCGACCCCGGACGGGAAGCGCCCGACGGCCGGCGGTGTTCACCGGGGAACGAGGGTCCTCGGACCCGGAGCGTCCGCCCGGGCGCCCCGAGCGACCCGCGAAGGACGGGGACGGACGTGCTCGAGTTCCTCACCGGCACGGGCCTGGCCACCTCGGCCGGGCTCAACGCCTACATCCCCCTGCTCGCCCTGGGTCTGCTGGACCGGTTCACGGGGCTCGTCGACCTGCCCGCGGGGTGGACGTGGCTCTCCGCCGACGCCTCCCTCTGGATCCTCGGCGCCCTGCTCGCGCTCGAGCTCGTCGCGGACAAGATCCCCGGGGTGGACGCGGTCAACGACGTCGTCCAGACGGTCGTGGGAGCCGACACGGTCACGGTGGGGGCCGCCGCGCCCGTGCTCTCGGCGGCCGAGGACGTCTCGGCGGCCGGCCTCGTCGCGGCCGCGCTGTTCCTGCCGGTGCTGGTCGCCGTGCTGGTGGTCGCCGTCGTCGTGGGCCTGTGGCTGCTGGCCCGGCGGTTCCGCGCGCGGCGGACGCGAGGCCGTGCCGCGGCCGTGCCGGGTGGACCAGAATGGACGGCATGATCCTCATCAACCTGAAGTTCACCGTCCAGCCCGAGCGTGCCGACGAGTGGATGGACGCCGTCGCGAAGTACACCGCGGACGTGCGCTCCGAGCCCGGCAACCTGTTCTTCGAGTGGTACCGCCCGGTGGAAGGCGGCCCGAACGAGTACTTCCTGCTCGAGGGGTTCACGGACGAGGGTGCGCAGGCCCACGTCGCGTCCCCGCACTTCCAGGAGGGCCTGGACGCGATGCGCCCGCTGCTGGCGAGCACGCCCCAGATCATCTCCGAGCAGGTCGGTGCGGAGGGCTTCGGCCCGATGGGCGAGCTGCAGATCGACTGAGCCCGCCCCCGGCCGGAGGAGGCGACGGCGCCCGCGTCACGAGCGTGACGCAGGGCGCCGTCCCTGTATCCGGGGTCACACCCTGGCTACGGTGAGCGCATGAGCGCCGAGCAGAACAGCATCCAGACCCCCGGCTACCGCGCCGCCCACGTCCCCGCCGGCCAGGATCTCGGTCACCGCTGGTCCACCCGCGAGGCCGATCACGACGATCCGGCGGACCGCCGCGCCGTCCGCCAGATCGCCGAACTCGCCTTCGCGTCCACGGCCGAGGCCGACCTCGTCGAGGAGCTCGCCGGCGGCGCGGAGGGCTGGCTGCCCCAGTACTCCCTCGTGGCCATGACGGCCGCGATCCCCGGCACGGACCTGCAGTCGGACCCGATGGGCTACGGCACCCTGGTCCGGGCCCACATCGACGACGCCGAAGTGCTCGCCCTCGCCCCTCACGGCGTCCTGCCCGAGCATCAGGGCGAGGGCGCCGGCACCGCGCTCGTCAACGCCCTGCTGCAGAAGGCGCAGGCCGACGGCGAGGAGGTCGTGGTGGTCTACGGCTGGCCCGAGTACTACGCGAAGTTCGGCTTCCACCGGGCCTCCGAGCACGGCGTGCACGCGGCCTTCGCCCGGCAGCCCGAGGCGCTGCAGGTCCTCACGCTCCAGGACGGGGCCGAGGTGCCGGCCGGCGAGTTCCGCTACCCGCCCGCGTTCGGGGCGGAGAACGCGCAGGTCGCCGGCCGCTGAGGGCGGGGCGTCAGCCCAGGAGTCGGCGCACGGCGGCGAGCGTTCGTTCGGCCTCGGCCGGCTCGGCCGTGAGCCGCGCGATGACCTCCGCGAGGTCCGCGCGCAGGCCGGCCTCGGCGTCGTCGGCCGGGGCGTGGAGCCACGCCCGCAGGGCGCGGTTGTGGACGGCCACCACGGCCGCCGCCAGCCCGACGGCGACCCCGCCGCGCGCGGGCGTGTCCGGCAGGGCCGTGGCGAGCCAGCCGGAGAACAGCTCCGTGTAGCGGTGCGAGGTGAGCAGCTCGCGCGTGCGCAGCGACTGGGAGCCGCGCAGCAGGCGGGAGCGCGCCCGGGCCCGGTCCGGATCGGCGGTGTGATGCCGGAAGACCTGGAGGACCGCCTCCTCCAGGGCCTCCCGCACGCCGAGGGAGGTGCCGCGCAGGAAGTCGTCCAGGCGGGCGAGCAGCGCCGCGTGGTCGGCGAAGACCACCTCCTCCTTCCCGCCGAGGTGGCGGAAGAAGCTGGCCCGGCTCATGCCGGCCTGGCGGGCGAGCTGGTCGGCCGTGACGGCGTCGTAGCCCTCGCGGTCCAGCAGGTGGATCAGGGCGGTGAGGGTGTCCTCGGCGGGCGTCGTCATGCGGGCCATGGTGCCACGGGCGCGGAGAGGAGGTGAGACTGCGTCTGATTCTGTGAGATGGCGTGTCAGTCGGTGTAGGGTGATGACGGACACACCCATCTCTCCGACCCCGCCCGGGAGGCCACCATGACCGAGACCCTGCCCACCGTCGAGCCCGAGTACGACGTCGCCACGCCGCTGGACACCGACTTCTACCTCGCGCTCGCGGACGTCTCCGACGCCGAGAAGGACGTGTGGCGTCGGGCCCGCGCCTTCGCGCTCGAGCCGGACGTGCTGCCCCGGATCCGGGAGGCGTGGGACCGTCACGAGTACCCGCTCGACCTCGTGGCCCGCCTGGGCCAGGCCGACCTGCTGCGCGACGGCGTCCCCGTGGACGGGCTGCCCGAGATCTCCCGCGTGGCCGCGGGCCTGGCCATGATGGAGCTCTCGCGCCTGGACGGCTCGATCGCCACGATGACGGGCGTGCAGGGCGGTCTGGCCATGCGCTCGATCCAGCTGTGCGGCAGCGAGGAGCAGCGCGCCGAGCACCTGCCGGCCATGGCGCGCGGCGAGCTCTACGGCGCCTTCGCGCTCACGGAGCCGACCCACGGCTCCGACTCGGTCTCGCTGGAGACCCGCGCCGAGCGCGTCGACGGCGGCTGGCGGCTGCACGGGCACAAGAAGTGGATCGGCAACGGGGCCGCCGGCGGGGTGACCGTGGTGTGGGCGCGCAGCGCCGAGGACGAGAAGGTCCGCGGGTTCATCGTGCGCCAGGAGTCCGAGGGCTACACGGCCGAGGTCATCAAGGGCAAGGTCGCGCTGCGGGCCATCGACCAGGCCCACATCACCCTCGACGGCGTGTTCGTGCCCGACGCCGACGTCCTGCCCGAGGCCCGCTCCTTCAAGGACACCTCCCGCGTCCTCTTCGCCACGCGCGTGGGGGTCGCGTGGTCCGCCCTCGGGAAGGCCGTGGGCTGCTACGAGGCGGCGGTGCACTACGCGGGGCAGCGCGTCCAGTTCGGCCGACCGCTGGCCGCCGCCCAGAGCGTGCAGACCCGCCTGGCCGAGATGCTCTCCCAGCTCACCCAGGTGCAGCTGCTCGTGCTGCGTGCGACCCGGCTCGAGGACGAGGGACGGCTCACCGGGCCGATGGCGTCCATGGCCAAGTACTCGGCGACGCGCGCCGCGCGGTCCATCGCCGCGAACGCGCGCGACCTGCTCGGTGGCAACGGCATCCTCATCCAGAACGAGGTGGCCCGCCACTTCGCGGACATCGAGGCGATCCACACCTACGAGGGCACCGAGACCGTGCAGGGGCTGATCATCGGCCGCGAGATCACGGGGGTCGGCGCGTTCGTGTGAGATGACGCGAGCGGGGGCGGCGGCGTGAGCCAGAGATTTCTGCTGGTGCGCACGCCCCCCTGCCGCCGATTCGTCTGGCTCGGCGGCCGATTCGTCTGGCTCACGCAGGCAGAGGGAGCCGCAGGTGGGCGGCGAGGTCGCGCAGCAGGGCGTCGAGACCGCGCCGAGTGAAGACGCTGGCGGTCACGCGCAGCACGATCCACCCCTCGGCCTGCATCCGGCGGTCGCGCTCGATGTCACGGCGCCACTGCCGCGGGTCCGTCCGGTGATGATCGCCCTCGTACTGCACGCAGACGTGGGCCTCGCGCCACACCAGGTCCGGCCGGACGGTGGACCCGTCGCTCAGCATCAGCAGCGGATTCACCTCCGGCTCCGGCACACCCGCGTCGGCCAGCGCCAGTCGCAGGAGCGTCTCGGCCCGCGAATCCGCGCCGTCCCTGAGCAGCGGCAGGGCCGCCCGCAGGGTCCGCGTCCCTCGCCGCCCACGCACCCGGAGCACCTCCGCCTCCAGATCACGTGTCAAGGGCCATTGAGTTCTGCCCATAGGCGGCCAGTGTTTCTTCCCGCTGGTGGCCATCAGAACTGCCCACTGGTGGCCAGCTGGTTTGCCCG